>DXOJ01000830.1 GCA_019412865.1 Bacteroides sp.
GTCTTTTATATTTCCCGTCCAAATTCATACGCATACTATATTTCTTAAAGTCGGAATTAATTATAATACCCTCTTTATCATAATAGTTGGCAGAAATGAAATAGCCGACTGTTTTTCCTCTGCCGGAAATAGAAACATTGTGGCTGGTAGTAGCAGCAGTACGAAAAATAGCATCTTGCCAATCCGTATCCGTCAACCCCTTATCACCATTCAGATAGGGAAAGAGTTCGGTAGGAATACGTTCCCATGAGTTCGGGCGCATTCCGTTCGGGTCATCCGGTGACCCTCCGGGATTAGCATCCAGATAAGCGTTGTCATGACCATCCTTTGCAAATTCGGCAAACTGATATGCATTCATCATTGAAAGTTTCTTCGAAACACTCTGGATGCCATAATATCCATCATACTGCACTTTCATCTTTTCCGATTGTCCCTGCTTGGTCGTGATAATAATGACACCGTTGGAACCGCGACTACCATAAATAGCTGCCGACGAAGCATCTTTCAAAACTTCCACAGATTCGACATCATTATTATTCAGATTGGCAAATCCACGTTCTACCGGCACGCCATCAATAATATAAAGAGGATCACTACCGGCATTAACCGTACTGATACCACGAACACGGATACTTACACTTCCCTCCGGATCACCACTTGGCTGTGTAACCTGTACCCCCGGCATCTTACCCGCCAACGCCTGACGAAAGTCTGAAGCAGAAACGTCCGCAATTTGTTCAGCTTTCACGGAAGAAATAGAAGTAGAGACGTCTCTTTTCCTCTGAACTCCATATCCCACCACTACTACCTCATCAATCATCTTACTATCTTCTACCAACGTGATTTTCGCCGTATTTTTATCCTTTGCAGAGATATTTACCGTTTTATATCCAATATAAGAGATGGTCAATGTTGCAGACTCCGGTACATTCATGATTGAGTAACGTCCGTCGATATCGGTAATCGTACCACTACCCTCTCCCTTAATCTGCACACTGGCACCAATCACCGGTTCTCCTTTATCATCTGCAACAATACCTTGTATAGTACGTGTACGTTGAACAGTTTCTTCTTTCTTAAGCGGCTGTTTGCTAACAGCAATTGTATGATCGGTCCTATTGAAATAAAGCTTGGCCTGGGAAGTAATTTCTCCCAGAATCTGTTTTAATGAAGCATTTTTAATGTCGAAAGAAACTCTCGGAGCCTTGTTCACCGTCTCCTGATCATAGAGAAACTTAAAATTAGTCTGTTTGCTGATTTTATTGAAAACACTCTCTACCGGCTCGTTTTGCACACGAAGCGTAATATCATGCTCTTTCAATGTCTGAGCAGCAGCCGGAGCTATTAAAATGAAGGTGAATAGTAAAAAAGCTAAAAACGAACAGCTATTTTTACT
>DXOJ01000831.1 GCA_019412865.1 Bacteroides sp.
TGCGTTTCCGCCGTAACATTGAACGGATCGGAGAAATCATGGCTTACGAAATGAGTAAAGAGTTTAAATACTCGGTAAAGAATATCCAGACACCACTGGGAATTGCTCCGGTCAGTACGCCGGACAACAATTTAGTAATCAGCACTATTCTACGTGCAGGTCTGCCTTTCCACCAAGGTTTCCTTAGTTATTTCGACGGGGCGGAAAATGCATTTGTTTCTGCTTACCGCAAATATAAAGATACGCTGAAATTCGATATACATATAGAATATATCGCATCTCCCCGTATTGATGACAAGACATTGATTATCACCGATCCTATGTTAGCAACAGGAGGCAGTATGGAACTAAGTTACCAGGCAATGCTGACGAAAGGTCATCCCGCTGAAATTCACGTTGCTTCCATTATTGCCAGCCAAAAGGCCATTGACCATATAAAGAATGTATTTCCTGAAGACAAGACAACCATTTGGTGCGCTGCCATTGATCCGGAAATCAACGAACATTCTTATATTGTTCCGGGACTGGGTGACGCAGGCGATCTTGCTTATGGTGAAAAAGAATAAATGATTCAAACCGATACACAATCTGCTGATCCAACCGGCACAGGAATAGATATAGAAATCTATGTATATCCGGTTCTCTCTCATATATAAAAACTGAAATCCTCTTTCAACCTATCACCAGCATTATCAAACCCTTTATCCATAGTGTTTTCAGAGCGGTGATAGGTTGTCAGTAACCTATCACCTCATCTATCACCTATCACCATCTAAATTAAATAAGAGTTATTGCTAAAGAGAATATCAACACGTTCTTTATAGTTTTTCCCGTATTGAAACTATTTATTTCAGGCTGTGGAACTATCAGTTTCAAGCGTTAGAAACTAAAAGTTTCAAGGCAGGAAACTAAGAGTTTCACACCGGGAAACCAACAGTTTCAAATAGGGAAACTACCAGTTTCAACGCTTGAACTACTTGTTTACCACCTCGTAACTCCTTTCCGTCCCAGGGCATAGATGATATAAGGCCGCAGGAGAAAGTAGAGTCGAGCTTTTGATAGACAAATCTCCGCACTTAGTCGATTTTATTTTTATCTGTTCCGATATCTGCTTAGCTTTGGAGTATTAAAACAAATAAAAGCATAAGAGAGATGAGAAAAAACATGAAATTGATAGGATTGGCAGTCTGCTTAACGTGCTGTGCAGGTTTTATAAATGCACAAGAAGCCAATGAGCCGCAAGAAAGGCAACAAGAAAAGCGTCTTCCGCGTGAGGTGTTGAATCCGGAAAAGGTAGCCACGCAGATGACAAACCAAATGAATAAGTTACTCCAGCTGACAGATAAACAATATAAAAAAATATACAAGCTGAACCTGGAAGAGCAGAAAGCTTTCTTCAAGGCTATGCAAAATTCGGATGACCAACGTCCGCCAATGGGAGAAGGCCCTGGAATGCGGGGAGGACGCCCACCAATGGGTGGAGGCCAACCGCCTATGATGGGAGAAGGTGGTTTTCCCGGCAGAATGGGAGGTGGACCGATGATGAACAAAGACAGCAATTCTGCCGATTCACAAAAGAAAGCTGCAGAAGCCAAAGAAAAGAAGATAAAAAAGATTCTGACAAAAGAACAGTACGAAAAGTGGCAGGCTGAACAAAATGCCGCACGGAAAAAGGCTGCTCAAAGAAGAATGCACAAAGATAATCACTCTGGCGAAAAACCGGATTTTGAACAGAAAAATCTCTAAAACATCACACTTAATATGTTTCTATGAACAGCGTTTGTTTTTCATAATTTTTTAGTGAATGCAAAGTAGCGGCTCTCTTCGTGAGGAAGAGAGCCGCCCTTATTTTATAACCTTACAATACACTATAAGGTTGATGCTGTTACATTTTTGCTTAAGGCTTCTTCGCTATCTTGCTCCGCTGCGTCCACGCAAGAAGCATAACTCCGATTAACAATAAAGCCAATGCTGCATAAGCAATACTTTCCGTGACGTGTATGCTTTGCGGATCAAACCACATCTCGATGGTATGTTCCCCTGCCGGCATATTTATCGCACGCAAGATATAGTCTGCACGGGCAATATCCACCGGCTGGCCATCGATAGTCACCTGCCATCCCGGATAATATATTTCAGAGAAAACAACAACTCCGTCTTTAGGAGTGGAAGCCTTATAAACCAAACGATTTGGCTCGTAACTGGTTAACTGGATGGTAGATAGTGAATCTTTATATCCTTCTGTCACACCTTTCAGCTGTTCTTTAAACTTCACATCCACTACGGCTGTTTCCGTTGGAAGAATATCGTTCAAAGCATCTATTTCTTCATTTGCATTATTTACATACTGCACCTTATCTACGAACCATGCATTACCGTATGCATAAGGATTCACGACAGGAACAGCCTGCCCTTGCTCTCCGGCAGGGAAAATGAAGTATTTGGTATTCAGCATATTCAGTACACGGAATTTGGAAGCATCCACACTGTCCATCTGTCCACCGACAGTAGCCACAGCCTGATAAGTTTCTTTCATTTCGGGCACGATGTGATGGTCTATCATTTCCTGATAGCGGCGAAGTTTCGCTGCATGATAGCCGCCGACACTCTTATGCCAATATGCTGTATTGTTTTCATTAAATGTATTACCGGGGAAACCGATGAAGTTCAGTACACGATAATTCGGAGTCGTATCCTGAAGAATAATCTCATCCGCCTGTGTTTTCACGAATGCTTCTGACTGCTTCGACTTCGGCACGAACTGTTCGTCATTCAAATAGCGTTTATTGACACTCCACATATCTATCAGACACAAAAGCGCAATACCCGCCAGTGTGAAAGAGGCTTTCAACTTCCGCAGTTGATACAAGAATAAGAACAGGCAACCGATCACTATAATAAAGAAGCTGCGCCATGCATCCGAAGCAATAATGGCTTCGCGCATTTCAGTCAGATTAGCCACAAACGGAGCCAAATGTTCGGCAGGAAGTGCTTGTTTCAAAGCAGTCATCTCCTGTGTCGTTATAAAGCTGGAGAAGAAAACGCCCGGTGCGACAGCTAAAATGAGTGCAACACCGGCAGTCAGTACCAACGCAGCAATCACTCCTCTGCAGTTCTTTTCCTGTTTCAGCATATCCGGTTTACTCAAAATCTCTTTCAAGGCAAAAATCGCCAACAAAGGTATTGTAAATTCAGCTATTACCAGAATAGAAGATACAGCGCGGAACTTATTATACATCGGGACATAATCGATAAAGAAGTCCGTCAGTCCCATGAAATTCTTTCCCCATGAAAGCAGAATCGAGAAGATAGTAGCTCCCAGCAGCGCCCATTTAAGAGGCCCTTTCACAATGAAGCACCCCAATACAAAGAGGAACATCACAAATGCACCCACATATACCGGACCGGCTGTCCACGGCTGCTCACCGAAATATTGAGGTAACTGTGAGTAAATACCGTTATACATTGGATTAGCCTTTGCCATAGCAGCTTCGCTCTGTGACATCGTAGATCCTGATCCTCCGCCCTTTACATTCGGAACCAGCAACGTCAACGTTTCACCGATACCATAACTCCAGTTGGTTATATAATCACGATCCAATCCGCTACTAGTCTGACTGGCAGCAGCTCCCTCCTGCTTCAATTCGCTCTTGCCGCGCATCGTCTCCTTACTATATTCATACGTATGATACAGATTGGAAATATTGATGCAGACTCCTACCACGGCAGCCAGTGCTAAAACCCCGCTAGCCTTGAAGAAATGAGGCAGTTCTTTCTTTTTATAAGCATCTTCAAAGTAAGCTCCTACAAAAAACAGGATCACAAACATGAAATAATAGCTCATCTGAATGTGATTCGACTGAATCTGAAGGGCGATGAACAGGGCCGTAATGATTCCGCCCAACAGGTATTTCTTCCGGTAAGCCAGAACGACACCTGCAATCGTAGGTGGTATATAAGCCAATGTCACAAACTTCCAGATATGCCCTGCCGGTATCAGAATGAAGAAATAGGAAGAGAATGCCCATATCACTCCGCCTAATCCTGCCAGCCAGGCCGATATTCCGAATGCCCGCAAGAGGATATAGAATCCCAGCATCATGATAAAAGTCAGCACTACATAATCCGGGAGAAAGAGGCGATAAACCCTCTCCACCCCTTTCAGAGACGTTGTCGAGTCGTAACTCGGAGACATCTGATAGGTAGGCATACCTCCAAAAATCGAATTCGTCCAGCGTGTACGTTCTCCGGTACGTTCGAGGTACTCTTTCGATTCTTGTCCTGCACCCACTCCGGCAGCCGTGTCATGCTGAAACAAGATACGACCTTCGATATCAGCCGGAAAAAAATAGGCGAAAGAAAGAATGATAAAAGCCAGAATGGCTATTAAGTCGGGAAGAAACTTCTTCATATAATTGAGAATTGAGAATTGAGAATTGAAAACTAAAAACCGAAAATAACAACCGCCGAATCATACCTTATCCCGCCAATTATTTCTCAATTTTTAATTCTCAATTCTCAATTTAATTAGTATCTATAATGATCTGCTTTATAAGGACCATCCACTGACACACCAATATAAGCGGCCTGTTCGGGAGTCAGCTTAGTCAGTTTCACACCGATCTTTTCAAGATGCAGGCGAGCCACTTCCTCGTCCAGATGCTTCGGCAAGCGATATACATTGATATCATATTTCTTGTTGAACAGTTCTATCTGAGCCAACGTCTGATTGGTAAATGAATTACTCATCACGAATGACGGGTGTCCTGTTGCACATCCCAGATTTACCAGACGACCGTCAGCCAACAAGATGATGCTATGTCCATCCGGGAAATAATAACGGTCTACCTGCGGTTTGATATTCACACATTTGATACCCGGATAATGTTTCAAAGCATCTACCTGAATTTCATTATCGAAATGGCCGATGTTGCAAACGATAGCCTGATCTTTCATCTTCGCCATGTGGTCGATACGGATAATATCGATATTACCTGTCGTTGTCACGAAAATGTTACCTTCCAGACAAGCCTCTTCCATCGTCACTACTTCGAAACCTTCCATTGCAGCCTGCAATGCACAGATCGGGTCTACTTCCGTTACGAGCACCCGCGCTCCGTAAGAACGCATGGAGTGAGAACAGCCTTTACCCACATCACCATAACCGCATACCACTACTACTTTTCCGGCAATCATCACATCTGTTGCACGCTTGATTCCGTCGGCCAACGATTCGCGGCAACCGTACAAATTATCAAACTTAGATTTCGTTACCGAATCGTTCACATTGAATGCCGGGAACAGCAATTTGCCTTCTTCCTGCATCTGATACAAACGGTGTACGCCTGTCGTTGTCTCTTCAGATACGCCACGCACTTCTTCCGCTACACGATGCCAGCGAGTACTGTCTTCTGCCAACACTTTCTTCAAGATGGCATTCAGTTCTATTTCATCCTCTGCGTGTACTTCCTTATCCAATACGGCAGCATTATTTTCTGCATCATAACCCACGTGGATCATCATTGTCGCGTCACCGCCATCATCTACAATCACATTCGGTCCCTTGCCGCCGTCAAAGCTCAATGCCTGCAACGTGCACCACCAATAATCGGCAAGAGTCTCGCCCTTCCATGCAAATACCGGTACACCGGCAGCAGCTATCGCAGCAGCAGCATGATCCTGCGTTGAATATATATTACAAGAGCACCAACGTACTTCAGCTCCTAAAGCCACTAATGTTTCAATCAGCACAGCCGTTTGAATGGTCATGTGCAACGACCCCATAATGCGGGCACCTTTTAACGGTTTGGATTCTCCATACTTTTCGCGAAGAGCCATCAGGCCGGGCATTTCTTTTTCTGCCAAATCGATTTCCTTGCGTCCGA
>DXOJ01000832.1 GCA_019412865.1 Bacteroides sp.
AGTAGTTTTTTTATATCTACAAACGAAATTTAGAGGCATCTTTTTTTGTTTTACACCCGAAAACCACGAAAATCTTGCTACTTTTGTGAACAAATTAACGTGTGCACAATGATACTGAAACGAATATCTATATTAAATTATAAGAATCTGGAAGAGGTGGAGCTGGGATTCTCTGCCAAACTGAATTGTTTTTTCGGACTGAATGGGATGGGGAAGACGAATCTGCTGGATGCAGTGTATTTCTTATCCTTCTGTAAAAGTTCCGGCAATCCGATTGATTCTCAGAATATTCGTCATGAACAAGACTTCTTTGTCATCCAGGGTTTCTATGAAGCGGAGGACGGAACTCCTGAAGAGATTTATTGTGGAATGAAACGCCGTTCGAAGAAACAATTTAAGCGGAATAAGAAAGAATATAGCCGCTTCTCGGATCACATCGGCTTCCTGCCTTTGGTGATGGTTTCACCTGCCGATTCAGAATTGATAGCCGGAGGGAGTGATGAACGTCGCCGGTTTATGGATGTAGTGATTTCGCAGTATGATAAAGAATATCTTGAAGCACTGATACGGTATAATAAAGCATTGGTGCAGCGTAACACATTGCTGAAGAGTGAGTTCCCGGTGGAGGAAGAATTGTTTCTTGTATGGGAGGAAATGATGTCTCAAGCCGGTGAAATCGTTTTCCGGAAGCGTGAAGCGTTTATCCGGGAGTTTATTCCTATTTTCCAATCTTTCTATTCTTTTATTTCGCAGGATAAAGAGGCTGTGGGATTATCTTATGAGTCTCATGCACGGGATGCTTCTTTGTTGGAAGTGTTGAAGCAGAGCAGGGAGCGGGATAAGATAATGGGGTTCTCTTTGCGGGGGATTCATAAGGATGAGTTAAATATGCTGTTGGGCGAATTTCCGATAAAGAAAGAAGGCTCGCAGGGACAGAATAAAACATATCTGGTGGCGTTAAAACTGGCACAGTTTGATTTCTTGAAACGTACGGGCAGAACTGTTCCTTTATTATTATTAGATGATATTTTTGATAAACTGGATGCTTCCCGCGTAGAGCAAATAGTGAAGTTAGTGGGCGGAGACAATTTCGGGCAGATATTTATAACGGATACGAACCGGGGGCATCTGGACCGTATTTTACATAAGGTAGGTAGTGATTATAAGATATTTCGTGTAGAAGAGGGTACAATTCAAGAAATGGAGGCTGACGATGAAGCGCAATGATGCCGAACAAATAGGAAAACTGATTCAACAGTTTCTTCGTCAGGAGAGTTTGGAATCTCCGCTGAACGAACAAAGACTGTTGGATGCCTGGCCTCAAGTCTTAGGACCGGCGGCGGCTTATACCAGCAATCTTTATATTCGTAATCAGACATTGTATGTGCATCTTACTTCTGCTGCTCTCCGGCAGGAGTTGATGATGGGGCGTGAAGTATTGGTGCGCACACTCAATCAGAGAGTCGGTGCTATGGTTATTACAAACATTATTTTTCGTTGAGGAAAGGGATTCTGTCTATAACCTTTATACCCAGCTTGCGAAGTGTTTCGGTTGCACGGCTGTAATAAAAAGGATTTTCCAGATATTGATTATTGTGAGCATCTACACCGATGATAGCGGTGCAACCTTCATGGGCGGCTACTTTCCAGAAATCCGGGTAAGGAATGGTGGTGATTCCATGAATGTCATTATACTCTTCATAACCAAGATTATATTCCAACGGTAGGTTTAACCGTGCTGCTGTCCGGCAGATATGTCTGCTGACCAGTTTGCAATGATGATCGAATTCCGGGTAGGAACGCATGAATAAATCCGGATGGGCAAGGTAGGCAAATAGTCCGCTTTCCATTCCTTCAATAGCACTCTCTTCGTAGAGCTCGAGCATGTCTACCGAATCTGTATTCCGGCCGAAATAGGGAAACTTCTCATCTGTATGAAAATGGTGATTTCCGAAGATGATGTAATCCAGCTTATATTCTTTGATGATTCCTTTTAACCAGTGTATATATTCAGTAAAGTATTCACATTCCAATCCTATTTTTATACTGATTTGATTCTTGTATTTTTCTTGTAGCGAACGGAGGCTTTCCACATAGCCCGGCAACTCTTCAGGGAGCATGCGGATGTCGGAGATATAATTGGTGTGGTATTTCCACGGAGTGTGGTCTGAAAAGCCTATTTCTTGATAGCCGCCTTTGATGGCACTTAAAACAAATTCTTCGTCACTCCCTGTCGCATGATGGCAGCGGGTGGTATGGGTGTGATAATTCGTCTTCATTGATTGTTATAATTATATCCATGCGGACGTCGAATGATTCCGCAGGAACTTCTTCTACTAATTGAAATGGGAAACAAATCCCAGCTTTGTAAGCTGTTGGTATGCGTGGCAAGAGGCGGTCGTAGTATCCTTTTCCTCGTCCCAAACGATTACCTTTTGCGTCGAAAGCGACTCCGGGAACGACGATGAAATCGATGGCTGCATAGTCTGTGAATGCTTCCCCGGTTGGTTCTTCTATGCCATAGACACCACAGATTGACATATTTTCAGGCCCGGTATATATCCGAAGCTCCAAATCATCGCCTACCACTACGGGGAGCAAGATTCGTTTCTTATTGCTCCATTTTCGGATAAACTCATGTGTGTCTACTTCATCATTTAGCGAATGGTATAGTAGTACGGTATTGGCCGCCCTGAAAGCCGGGTGGGCTTCAAGGGCGGTCAGTATGTTAGCTGATTGCAGCTTTCGCATAGTCGAATCCGCGTGTTGGGTCTTCAGTAATGCTATACGCTTGCGCAGTTCTTTTTTTCTTTCCATCTTTTTTGTCCTTCGTCACTTCTTCCTCTTCAACGGCTACCGGAGCTTTTGGGAAAGCTTCTCCTTTTTCGAGTATCTCAATGCCTTTAATGACGGTAGCATCTGTCTTGTTAAAATATTGAAGATAAGCTTCCAGTCCAAGCATATTGTAGATGATGTTACCAAAGAGGTTCTTCTCCAAAAGTTTGTATGACTTCTGAATGAGGATATTTCTTCTTTTCACTCCTTTGCTGTCGGCAAAACGGACAAACTGTTCTACCAATCCCTGATGACGAAGATAATTCAGCAATTCTTCCTCTGTTTCATATTGGCTAAGTTTCTTCCGGTTATTGTCGGTGTACTGGAATGTGAATTGAATAGTCAGTCCCCGGTTGATAACAGTAGAAAGATAAGAGGTGACTCCCGTTGTATCTTGCGGTACGAATATATCCGGCATGATACCACCACCGCCATAAACAGTACGTCCCAGGCTGGTGTTATAACGTTCGCTCTCATTCTGCTTGATACTGTCGCGTGAGAAAAATTCCCCATGTTCGTAACGGGTATATAAATCCAGTTCGTAGTTACGATCTTTACCGCTTTCGTATGGGCGTTGGATGCAGCGTCCGGATGGAGTGTAGTAGCGGGCGATTGTCAGGCGGATAGCCGAACCATCACTGAAGTCGATCGGTTGTTGCACGAGTCCCTTACCAAAGGAACGGCGTCCTACAACTGTACCCCGGTCGTTATCCTGAATAGCTCCGGTGAAGATTTCACTGGCAGAAGCAGAACCTTCGTCAATCAATACGACGAGTGGCATTTTCTGACAGCTACCTGTACCGTTGGCGAATTCTTCTGCACGTGGATATTTACGGCCTTGAGTGTATACGATTAATTTGCCTTCGGGCAGGAACTCATTCACCATGCGGATGGCTGCTTCCATATATCCTCCGGTGTTACCGCGGAGGTCAATGATCAGACCTTTGCATTTTTTATGGTTGAGTTGTGCCAGTGCATTCAACAATTCTACATGGCTGGTACGTCCGAATTTGCTGACTTTCACGTAACCAATGTCATCGTTTAGCATATAAGCTGCATCAACGGTATTTTGAGGAATGTCTCCACGGGTAATGTTGAAATGCAATAAGTCTTTTTCTCCTGTTCGTTTGATACCTAATTTCACTTGTGAACCTTTCGGGCCTTTCAGAGTGCGCATAGCCCGTTCGTTGGTTACTTTCTTACCGACAAACAAACTGTCGTCCACGGTAACAATACGGTCGCCCGCCATCAATCCTATCTTTTCAGAAGGGCCACCCTGAACGACTGCATTCACATGAATGGTGTCGTTCTGTATGGTAAACTGGATACCGATTCCGCTAAAGCTACCTTCCAGTTCCGAGTTGACTTCTTCGAGATTTTGGGCAGGGATATAAGTTGAATGTGGATCTAATTCGGCCAGAATCTGCGGCATGGCTTTTTCCACTAAATCGGCCATGTTTACGGTGTCGACATATTGATCGTCTACAATGCGTAACAATGCGTTTAGCTTATTGGAGGAACCGTTGATAATACCCAAACGGTTGCCGGCAAAATGCTTGGCATAAAATGTACCGATAAGAATCCCGACTACCACGCTGACTGCTATGATGACAGGTGTAAAACGTGAAGAGTTTTTTGTACTCATGTCTATTCCTTTTTTAAAACGTTCGTCTTCTTATTTATTCGGAGAGGAATGGTTATCTAATTCTGTGTAGATAACTTCGATTCCCGCCCGTTTTAATAACTCAATTCCATCTTCCAGGCGGTAATGTTCGGAGTAAACTACCCGTTTGATCCCTGCCTGTATGATTAACTTCGCACATTCGATGCAAGGAGAGGCGGTGACGTACATGGTAGCACCGTCGCTACTGTTGTTTGAACGTGCTATTTTGGTAATGGCATTTGCTTCCGCATGCAGAACGTATGGTTTTGTCAGATTGTTTTCATCTTCGCATACATTCTCAAAACCGGAAGGCGTTCCGTTATATCCATCGGAGATAATCATTTTATCTTTAACAATTAAAGCTCCTACTTTACGGCGTTGGCAATAGGAATTTTCAGCCCATATACTGGCCATGCGTATATAACGTTTGTCAAGTTCTAATTGTTTCTTTTCAGTGTCCATGTTGTTTACTATTTATTACTAACTACCCGGAAAACCATACGGAAAGTTTGTTTACCGGATGCCGGTTTGTATAAAAGGTATAAGTTGTTACTGTCTCCTTCGTAAGATGTAGCAGCATTAAGCCCCTCTATGAAATTTTTGGCGAGTTTGTCGTTACCATAATTACCTGCAGTGGTAACAGTAGCTTTAAAGCTGTTGTTTTTGGCATTGGCGCTCCATTTTCCTTCAAAAGTACTGGTTGCAATGACAGTTCCTTTTATATTTCCGTTCATAACATCTCCATCTACTGTACCATCAAATACGATATTGTATGTACCATTCTTATTAAGTTCTTTGATACTTGCTTTTTCTTGTTCCTCATTTTCCCAGAAGGGAAACATCTCATGACCTCCATCCACAGTGATATAATTTAGTTTCCACGTTTTTCCTGTAAAGATAGCGGCTACATCGTCCGAATCATTACACCCTGAAAATAAAGGAAGCAATAGTAATAATCCTACTATTTTATAGATATTCTTCTTCATACGGTTATGTTTAATACTTAATACCTTATACTTAATACTTATTTCTTTATTCCATTTCTGATTAATAAAGCATCAATACTTGGTTCCTGCCCGCGGAAACGTTTATAAAGTACCATCGGATGTTCCGTTCCTCCTTTCGACAGAATATTGTTGCGGAACGAGTCTGCAACTTCCTGATTGAATATTCCTTTTTGCTTGAACAATGAGAAAGCATCGGCATCCAGTACTTCCGCCCATTTATAACTATAGTATCCGGCGGCATATCCACCAGCGAAGATATGGGAAAACTGCGTACTCATGCAAGCTTCTGGTACAACCGGCAATATTTGTGCATCCTTCCAGGCTTCCTGTTCATAAGCTTTCACGTCTCCTTCAAAAGGAGTGTTGCGAGTATACCACGCCATATCAAGTAAACCGAAACTTAGTTGCCGCAGACAAGCATAAGCAATATTGAAATTAGAAGCGTCTACAAGACGTTTTATTAATTCATCCGGTAAAACTTCTCCTGTCTGATAATGACGGGCAAATGTATTGAGGAAATCTTTCTCTATGGCGAAGTTCTCCATAATCTGCGAAGGAAGCTCCACAAAGTCCCAATATACATTGGTTCCGCTTAAACTTCTGTAAGTGGAATTGGCAAACATACCATGCAGGCTATGTCCGAACTCATGCAAGAATGTTTCTACTTCATTGAATGTTAATAAAGCAGGCTTATTCTCGGTTGGCTTGGTAAAGTTCATCACAACGGATACATGCGGACGGCTGTTTTCGCCAGTCTTTTTATCTATCCATTGGTCTTTGTAACTTGTCATCCAAGCTCCGGCGCGCTTACCTAAACGTGGGTGGAAGTCAGTATATAAGACGGCTAAGAATTTTCCGTCTTTATCAAACACTTCAAAGGCTTCCACTTCTTTATGGTAAACCGGAATTTCTGTATTTTTCCGGAAAGTAATTCCATATAACTTTTCAGCTAGTCCAAACACTCCTTTTTTCACTTGTTCCAATTCGAAGTAAGGACGGAGCATTTCTTCATTGATATTGAATTTTTTGTCTTTCAGTTTGTTTGAGTAATAACTCCAGTCCCAAGGCATTACAACGAAATCATCTCCCTGCTCTTCGCGGGCCAGTTCTTGAATTTCTTTGTATTCTTGTTGTGCGGTAGGAGCGTATGCTTCCAGCAGTTGGTTGAGCAGCTTGTATACAGACTCACTGTTTTCAGCCATTCTTTTCTTTAGCGTATATTCCGCATAATCTTTGTATCCCAATAGCTGGGCTATTTTCATACGTGTATTGGCTATATTTTTTACGATATCGATATTATTGAATTCGTTATCGTGCGTACATTTTGTATTGTAAGCCATATACAATTTCTGGCGTAAATCACGATTGTCGGAATACGTCATAAAAGGAACGTAGCTTGGAGCATGAAGCGTGAACGCCCATCCTTCTTTTTCTTCGCTCTTGGCTGTTTCAGCAGCAGCTTCTATGATAATTTCGGGTAATCCGGCGAGACTTTCCTTTTTTGTCAACAGCATCTGATAGGCATTTGTCTCTTTCAGGTTGTTTTCACTGAAAGTAAGCGTCAGTTTACTCAACTCGTTTGTCAGGCGGCGGTACTCTTCCCGTGCTTCTCCTTCCAAATTGGCACCATGACGAACAAAACTGTTGTATGCATTTTCCAGTAACTGTTTTTGTTCCTGTGTCAGTTGCAAAGTCTCTTTCTGGTTATACACTTCTTTCACACGTGCGAATAACTTTTCATTCAGTGTGATATTATTGCTGTGTTCACTAAGCAACGGCATAATCTTTTGAGCGAGTTCTTGCAGATCGTCATTCGTTTCTGCGCTCAACATATTACCGAAGACGGCAACTACTTTATCCAGTAATTCCCCTGATTCTTCGAAAGCTTCTATCGTATTGCTAAAATCAGCCTTTTCCGGATTCTGTATGATAGCCTCTATTTCAGCATTTTGCAGCTTGATTCCTTCGAGGATAGCAGGCTCATAATGTTCAGTTTCAATCCGGTCGAATGGCACGGTTCCGTGCGGCGTATGGTATTGCCCGTAGAAAGGATTCTGGGCGTTTGTTATATTGCTCATAGTGCAAACTAGTATCAATGTTATTAATAATCTCTTCATAGA
>DXOJ01000833.1 GCA_019412865.1 Bacteroides sp.
GTGTCATTTACAGGGTTTCCGGTGACAGACTGGAAATTTTTGCCTATAAGGGAGAAGCACCGGCAGAAGACAGCCCGCTTTTCCTTGCCCCGTTTTTCAAAGTAACGGGAAGCAGTGTCTGTCTGGGAAATGCCTCGTTGACTCCTCCGGAAAACATGACTTTCTCAAAACTCCTTGAGCATTGGGAAAAACGCTTCTGGCTCAGTGAATTTTCCCATTTGGGAGGAAGCAGGATCCCCACCGAAAGCAATCTGGTTTCGGTGACGGAAAAGGCACGGACCAATCCGTTTGACTATAACGAATTGAAACCTATGGACAGACAACTTAAAGACTTATTGGTATGAAAAAGATTCATTATACAGACAGATACCTGCTCAATCCCCACCATCCCGTAACCGTTTTCGTAATCGGTGCGGGCGGAACCGGATCGCAGGTGGCCACCAATCTGGCAAGAATGAGTATCGCATTGCAGGCACTCGGACATCCGGGCCTGCACGTGACGGTTTTTGACCCCGATACTGTCACGGAAGCGAATATCGGACGCCAGTTGTTCAGCGAATCCGAGCTCGGACTGAACAAGGCGGTGGCACTTGTAACCCGTATCAACCGCTTTTTCGGCTTTTCATGGGAGGCAAAAAGGCAATGCTATCCGTCAGGAACATCAGATTCCGTTTTGGCGAATATCATCATCACCTGCACGGATACCACCCGTTCACGGACCGGTCTGTGGCGTTTTTTGAAAAAGCATAGGGAACGTTCATACGATGACGAGAAATCACCGATATACTGGATGGATTTCGGCAATGCTCAGACCACCGGACAAGTACTGATAGGAAATGTCAAAAGCAAGATACCGCAGCCCTCCTCCATTGAATACCTGCCTATACCCAAGATGAACGTCATAACGGAGGAAGTCCCTTATTCCACCATCAGGGAGAAGGATTCGGGACCGAGCTGCTCGCTGACGGAGGCATTGCAAAAGCAGGATCTCTTCATCAATTCCATGTTGGCACAAATCGGATGCGACGTCCTGTGGCGCATGCTCAGGGAAGGAAGAACGTTCTACCGGGGAGCCTATCTCAATCTTGACACGTTACGGGTAAACCCCATCCCGGTATAGAACACAAACGTCAGTTTCTCCTGATACATAAAACGATGTATAGGAGAAACTGACGTTTTGGAACACTCCTGCCATGCGGTTTAATATTTCAGCCGTACGGCATTTGCCACTCCCTTTTCCGTCATGACCAGCTCATACCGGTCCAACTTTTCATAAAGTTTGCCCAATGTCTTGCATCCATATCTCCTGACCTTGAATTTGGGCATCATTTTTTTCAATGCACCGCCGATCAGTGAAAGGGAAACCTCTTCTTTGCCGTCAGCCGCCTGCTCAAAAGCCTTGTCGAAATACTCCATATCCCTTCGGATAAAAAATTCGGGAGTGTTCTCCTCTGCCTTGCTTTCCTTCCGGTCGGCATACAGGAATACGGAACAGGACCGTACCAATGACACCGGGGTCTTTCCTTCCCCATATCCCAGCACTTTCACCCCGGCTTCCCGTATCCGTTGGGCAAGCAGGCTGTAATCACCGTCACTGGCCACCAGGCAGAAACAGTCCACCTGCCCGTCCCGAAGAATATCCATCGCATCTATGACCAGTGCAATGTCCGTCGTGTTCTTTCCGGGAACATGGGAGGAAGCTTGTACAAGCCTGAATCCATGCTCCCTGGCACTTTCCTTCCATGCGGAAAGCGCTTTCCTCGTCCAGTCTCCATAAATTCGTCTCACAACGGCATCCCCGTAACGGGAAACAAAGCCCATTATATCTTCCATCCTCTCAAAGGATGCGTTATCCCCGTCAATAAGGACTGCAACGGTATATCTTGAATTGGCATTTGTCTTCATAACAACTGTTTATGAAACAAAGTTAGCATAACTTTCCCATGTTGGTATTCCCGCCCTTATCTTTTTTCCCACGTTTCTGTAAAAACTCCTGTATTTCCGAGCTTCTGTAGAAGTTTTTCCCGTTATCGTCCGTCTGGTAATAACGGATCAGCCCTTTTTCCCTGTAACGGGCGACTGTCCGCAATGACACGTTTAGCAGTTTGGCAATGTCATAGTTGTCCAAAAGCTCGTCTCCGTTCAGGCAGTCCTTCACGCGTCCCATCCTGTCCAGTTTCTTTTCTATACGGTCAAAACCTTCCACTATGGTCATTATCATTTTTTCAAGCACTTCATTGTCTATATACATCATGGCAATTTTCTCCTGTCTTTTTAAAGGTTATTACTGGAATACCCTTTTCTTGTGCGCACTTTCAAGAGTATATGCCATGTTCAGTGAAAAATGTATGCCACATTATCCGTTTATATTGGATAAGAAATTGTATAACACTGCAAATCAATAAAATACAGATATAAAAATAGTATAGGGGAAATTGAAATGTAAAAATTCGAGGTGTAAAATTGTAAAATCCGAATGTAAACTTTACAATTTACAGGTCGTCAGACCTTCTCCAGATCAGGACTGATAGATGGCGTTTCCATACCAGGCGTTTTACTTTTGCCGGCGAAGGCATCTGAAAGGTACGGGCAAGAAATACAGCACCTTCCACTTTGGCACCGGCCCTTTCCAGATTATGGGCGTATTCCATCAGGCTGGCTCCGCTGGTCAGCAAATCATCGACAATCACCACGCGCTTTCCGTACAGATCGTTTGACATCATATAGTTGGCGGTATTTATTTCAGAGCGTTTTTCTGAGGCGTGTTTACACTCCCTGCTTTCCGTAATGCATATTAAATCCAGTCCTGAACGGACATAGCCATGCGTTTCCAGAAAACTGGCAATACCTGAGAAACGTCTGTAATAGCGGTCTGATGTGCTGCACGGCATAAACATGGCAGTAATATCCTCATCAGTGGAAAGAAGCAGGAATGCTTGTGAAAAATATTCCGTACAGCTGTCTTTTCCATCCTTGAAATCATATACTTTTTGCACGAATGCCAACTGGTCATCACAAAGCCAGCTTTCAAAGCGTTTGGGAAAATAATAGCCGGCAAACACGCAGCGAATGCTCCCGAATGAGAACAATCGCAACGGACGGACTTTATCAAACAGCTCAGGACAAGTCAGCGCATATAGCAGCGGTGCATGAGGATTTCCTGCTATGATGGCTTGACGTAGCGGTTTCTCCCTGTCTTCCCGCTCATCGTAGGCTGCTGCATATTGGCATAGCACCTTGCCGCACTTTTTTCTCCAGTATTGTCCGTATATCCAGAGAACGATAGCCGCTAGTAATAATGTTGCATTGATTATCAGTTCCATATTTCCTGTTTTTTTATTTTCGGACAGATTGTCCGAGATAAAAATACTGTTTTTCCGGTAAAGAAACAGACTTTTAGCCATTCTTTTACTTTGCTTCCCCAAACAGAGCGGTCTCTGACATCTGATGACATCTGATGCCGTTTGATGACATCCTTTTGCCCACGACTTTTACTTCCCGTATTTTCGTGCCGGACAAAAAAAGCAGAGTTTATGGAGTTTGTATGTATCGAAGCTAAGGCATTCATGGAAATGAATGAGGCTTTGGAAGCCGTTGAAAAGAAAATGCGTGAAACATGCGGAGGAGGCATCTGTAGTATGGATGACTGGATTGACAATCAGGAAGCGTGTATGCTTATGAATGTCTCGCCCCGAAAGCTGTTGCAACTTCGGAGAAGCAGGATTATCCCTTACAGCCATATAGACCGCAAGGTATATTACAGGCGTCAGGATATTATACGTTATTTGGAAAACAGTATTCACCATGTAACCCCCGAATCCTTATGACTCAATTCATACTGACCAAAGAAAGCCCTGAGATTATACGTTTTTTTCGGAACATAAGCACCCTGTCCAAAATGCTGGATGACCAGGAGAAAAACTTTCGTCCGGTTCTGAACGGAGAGCGTTACATTACCGACAGCGAGTTGGCGGAGAAATTAAAGCTGACACGAAGGACGCTGGCTGATTACAGAATGAACGGCAGGCTGCCCTATTACAAAGTAGGAGGCAAACTTTTATATAAGGAAAAGGACATTCTGGTTCTGTTGGAAAAAAACAGGGTGGAAACATTTGATCATTGGTAATACCCGTTTCCAAGTATCACGACATAAACATAAGAAAGTCATGGAAACGATAAAAAGAGAGGGTTTCATGGCTTTCTTATTACAGAACCGGCAGATTATAAGTTTTTTTATTTTGGAATCATATATCGGTCAGCATTTCTATTTCTTACATGTAAAGGTAGCCTTTTGCTTCTGATGCGCAAGGCGGTCCTTCGGACTGGTTGGCTGAAAAAATCATCCTCGCTTCGCTGCGGTATTTTTTCGCCAAGCCTTGCACTATCAGAGCAAAAGACAAATGTCTGACATGTAAGAGATAGAAATACCGGCTTTGCCAAAGCCGGAAATGTTTAATCACAAAATAAGAAAATTATGATTCAGACAACAAACAAGTATAGCAAAGAAACTTTCATCCGCCTGAACTACTGGTATGATCGGATACACGGACTTGTACAGGAAGATATAGATAAAGTGAATACCATGGTGGAACACATCGAAAAGACACGCTCTGACCGGTATCCACGGACAGGAGACAACCTGTTCTTTGTTTCCGGTTATGGTGAGCGTTCCCGGCTGTTCTTTATAGATGCCGTATATGGAGATAACATTATACTCCGGGATTTTTCCCGTGTTCCATTCGTGTCCCGTGACAAAGAGGGTATCAAATGCGATATGCATGGCGGTGAGTGTCTGTTGGTAAAGGCAGGCGATGTAAGGTTCAAGGCATGGACTACCGGCCGTTTCAAGCATTGGGGGCATTACGGGGCATGTGAAAACGGGGAGGTTTACTACGATGCGAAAATAGCCCTGTGGGAGTGTGGCGCACCTGAACAGCCGGAAAGCCGGGAATGGTTCAAAATCCATATCCGCAAAAACACCCGGCCGAGCGAGGATATGTACGTCGGAGAAATATCCTGTAAGGATGAGGATGGACTCAAACAGTTTGTCAACGACCATGAAGGTACCATATTCGCAGAAGAGGATTCTCAGGAAATGGTCATGCTGTGTTTCAGGCATTCCGACATGAGGATTTCCCCGGAAGAATGGGAAAAGATGGATTGTCCGGTATCCATGCGTGAGATATACGGACAAATGCATGAAGTAAAGATTGTAAAAGACCATAAAACGCATCTGACCACATTCTACTATTAACATAGTATCACCACATGAAAAATCACCCTTGTTTTCTTCTGCCACATATGACAGGAAGGAAACAAGGGTATATCATCAGGCAGTCTTTTCAATACATCTATTAGATATGGAGCAGATTGTTCTTCCTGCACAAATATTCATTCAGATCCTTATATCCGGAATATTCATGCGAAAAATCGCATATACGGATTCCGTATTTGTCCTTTAATGCCTGCACCGCATTTTTCCCGGCGGTATCATTATCCAGACAGCAACGGATGCCGTCATATTGTGAAAGGAAAGAAAAAGCCTTCTGTAAGTTACTGACAGAATTCAACACTATATAATCCCCCTCTTCCAAAGATGGAAAAGCCGGTCTGAAAGACAGAAAATCCATAAACCCCTCAAAAATATAGCAAATCCTGCTTTCCGGCGTGCTAATGATGCGACTGATGTCCTTGGGAGCAATACAAGCCTTGAAATACCTGTTCCTGATTTCGTACCCTCCGGAAATATTAGGGAAAGCGATGGCAAAATAATTCTTCCCATTCCGTTTAAAATGAGCTTCCCTGCATATTTTTCGGGCAGTTTCCAGATCGATGCACCGTTCCTTCAGATAAGTAAGCAGTATCCGGTTGGCAAGAGGAATGATTTTCAGATCTTGAAAGGCGAGATATGCCTTTTCAAACGGACAGGAAACAGTAACCGGTTTCAGTACGGCTCTTTTATCCCCAATACACTGTAGTACATAACCTATATCTTGTGTCCGATAAATCTCCTTGGCCAACGTTATAATGTCCCCTCCCTTCCCCAGACCGAAATCATACCACAATTCCTTATGGAGGTCAACCTTGAAAGAGGCCTCCTTTTCCGTCCTGAAGGGCGATTTGTACCATACGCTGTTCCCACGCTGTATTACCGGTTCGTATCCGAATCCGGCTAAAAAATCAACAAGTCTGATGTTCTTTGCTTCTTGTATGTTCATGGCATCTCATTTTCATGGATTAGTTCACTATTAATACACGACAAAGAACCGCTTTATATCCGAAACATAAAAAGCAGTGTCATCAGATGTCATTAAAAGTCATCAGATGACATCCTGTATATCCTTTTTACATGAATGGCTCAAAAAAACTTTTCTGTTTTGGCATGCACACCTCCTTCATGCAACAATGCCGCAAAGTATGATAAAGGCATGAATTATAAGTAAAACAAAAC
>DXOJ01000834.1 GCA_019412865.1 Bacteroides sp.
AGTAAACAGATGAAAAAAAGAACAATTCTCAAAGAAAATTGAAGGGTGTGTGAATATGCAGTTATTTTGTATTAATTAAAATTTAATTTATGAATAAACATTTATTTTCGCGTAGAAAGATGTATGGTCTGTCCTTTGTGGCTGCTATACTGCTTTTTAGTGGTTGTACTATAGGGTATAACGAAGATGCAACTTGGACCTCCAACGTGAGAAATGCGCAACTGGAATCTCCTACGGAGGTAATAGTGGCTAATAATAACGATGGAACAGCCACAATCAGATGGAAGGTAGTGGAAGGTGCCGGTGGATATGAAGTATCATTTTATAATGTAGATGATCCGGAACAGAGAGTACCGGTTGGAGAAGAAAACGAATTTATAGACGGGTGTAGTGTAACGCGTAATATTGGTGACGACACAAAGTATCTGGCGTGTGTCAGAGCTTTGGGCAGTACTCAGTTAAACAATACGGAAGCAAAAGTTCCGGCTGAAAAAGATTTCACCACATTGATCGAAACAACGGGAACAATTCCTGTAGGTACGGACATTGCTGAATATTTCAAAACAAATCCTCTACCGGATTCGGCTACGGAACTTGCTTATGACTTAGTTGCCGGTGGTACATATACAATGAATGATGTTGTTGATTTCGGAGCTCATTCAGTTACTTTCCGTGGCGATAAAGTTAGCCATCCGAAAGTAACTTTTGGAGAATCTGCCAGATTTGTTACTTGTGCAGGCTTGAAAATCAAATTTATTGATTTCGATTGTAATGCGGCATCAAGTGGCTCTTCCAGTAACTCTTTTATTTTGCTTAGCAATGATCCAAGCGGAGCCGGTCTGACAGCATCAACTCCCGGTCAGTTTGTGATTACAGATCCTATTATGATTCAGTCTTGTGAGGTCAGAGGAATTAACAGACACTTGATTTACTGCAACAGTACCTCATATTGTGTGAAACAGTTCACTGTAAATGATTGTATTCTTGGTTTTAACCAATCTAATATTATTATTCACATGAATTCGTCTAATGCATTCATAGCACATATGATGTTCCAAAACAGCACTCTTTACAGTACTGTACAATCTAACCAACGCTTCATACATTTCAGTTCACGTGGTCCGCATTGGTTTATTAATCAGACAAGCGGTAGCGACATTTATGGCCTTAGTACCATGTATAATGGTGTATCGTATCGAGGTGGTGTAAATATTCAGAATTGTACATTCTATAACATAGCCTACACAGGTCAGATGGCTAACTATGGTGGAATACTTCAGAATACTACCTATATGAGTATTACAAATAATATTTTTGTAAACACGGGTAACAATGAACTTATCAGGCGAATCACGAATAATAACAACAGTATTCCGAAACTCGTTAACAGGAACTCTGGTTGGTATGGAGATTCGTATACTACTGATGCCGGAATGAGTTATGACGCAAATCCTATTATAACTAATCCGAACTTGACCGATCCTACCAATGCTGTCGAAACGGAAAGAGACTCTACCCCTCGCGGAGCTGAACATCTGTCTGCCCGTATAGGCGACCCGCGCTGGCTTCCCGGAGGAGATGAAGAATAAATAATGTATAAAATAAAAATAAGATACTATGAGTAGAAAATATATCATATTTAATTTATGTCTGGTTTTCTTGCTGGCATTTACTCTGTCTGCCTACGCCCAGAATACACGGACAGTAACCGGCACAGTAGTGGATGACTTGGGAGAACCGATCATTGGTGCTGCAATCAAGGTAGTGGACTCACCGGTCGGTACGGTAACAGACATCGACGGTAAATTCAGTCTTTCCGTTCAGGAAGGCTCCAAACTGTCTGTTTCATTTATCGGATACATCACTCAGACGATAACAAATCTGAATAATCCGAAGATTGTTCTGCTGGAAGATGTTGCTAAACTGGACGAGGTAGTGGTAGTAGGTTATGGAACACAGAAAATGAAAAACATAACAGGTGCCATTGAAACTCTTTCTACGGATGAGATCAAGGACCTTTCGGTAGGTAACCTGGGAGATGCTTTGAGCGGAATGATGAGCGGTTTGCATGTAAGTTCGGGCGGTGGCCGTCCGGGTAGTACACCGAGTTTGCAGATTCGTCAAAGTAGTATCAATACAAGTGTTACTCCTTCTTCCACACGCGGTGGAGATGCTGATCCGAGTCCGTTGTATGTAATTGATGAGTTCATTTCTACAGAAGAAGCGTTCAATAATCTGGACGTGAGCGAAGTAGAAAGTATCACTGTGCTGAAAGATGCTTCGGCAGCTGTATACGGAGCCCGTGCGGCTTACGGTGTAGTATTGGTGAAAACAAAACGTGGTAAAGTAGGCACACCTGCTATTTCTTACAACGGACAGTTTGGTTTCACTGATGCACTGAAACTTCCTAAGATGTTGGGTGCTTACGATTATGGACGTATTTATAATGCGGCTCGTGCAGCCGGTACTTCTACCGGAGATTCGGAGTCGGACAATTTGAGAACGCAATATTTCCAGGCTGACGAGTTGGACGCAATGAGAGGCTTGAACTATGATTTGATAGATAAGGAATGGAGTGCAGCGTGGACTCAACGCCATAGTCTGAATATCAGTGGTGGTACGGACAAAGCTACTTACTTTGCAGGGGCTTCTTATTTTAGCCAGGAAGGTAATATGGGACGTCTGGATTACGACCGTTGGAACTTCCGTGGCGGCGTGAATGCCAATGTAGGCAAATGGACAAAAGCCTCGTTCCAGATATCAGGTGATATGGGCGAACAGAATAATGCTCGCAATGGTATAAGCGGTGGCGGAACCGATGCTGACTTCAATTCATTGATGACTCACTTGCCTTTTGTACCCGATTATATGGGTGGTCTTCCTGTTGTTTATACAGGTATGCAGAATGCATCTTCCGGTTTAACCGCCGTTCAATTGTACAATTACAGAGCTGTTCAGAACTCTCCGGATAATACTGAGAATCAGACTAACAATATGTCTATCAACGGTTCATTGGAACATGATTTCGGTTGGTTTAAGTGGACGAAGGGATTGAAGCTGAAAGCTTCTTATTCTAGAAATATCGTAAATGGCAAAAGCAATAACATCGGTACTAAAATAAATGTGTACAGATTGCTGAACCGTGGTGGTAGTGGCGGTCATCTTTATACAGGTGATGACATTGATCTTGACGAAAGCAATTTTGGTACGTTTACTTTGGATAACGGTAACTTGCTGACTCGTACGATGAATAAGACGGATAGCTATCAGATGAACTTAACCCTTAGCTATGCACGCCAATTCGGTCTGCACAACATAAGCGGTTTGTTCTCTATCGAAAAGGCTGAATCGGAATATGAATATGTAACAGGTAATATTACCGATCCTTTCAGCTTTAGTGACGGACAGTCCAATTCAACAGCTACCGGTGCTACGCAAACGACTACTTTCAGCCGTACGGAATCGGGTATGCTTTCTTATATCGGTCGTTTGAATTATTCGTATGCAGACAAATACTTGTTTGAGTTCCTGCTTCGTTCGGATGCTTCTACTAAGTTTGCTCCTGAAAATTACTGGGGTATGTTTCCTTCCTGGTCAGCAGGGTGGGTTATGTCAGAAGAGAGCTGGTTTAATAAAGAAAAACTGGGTATTGATTTCTTGAAAATCCGTGGTTCATTCGGTATCTTGGGACGTGACAATATACAACCTTGGCTGTGGACGCAACTTTATAGCCGCAATGCAGATAAGGGACCGATATTCGGAACTTCCAGTACTACATCCAGCGGTGCATCATTCCAAATGCCTCAGAGAGGTGTGAACAGAGATGTTCATTGGGATAAGACTTACAAAACCAATTTGGGTATTGACGTCAGGATGTTAGATAGCAGATTAGGTGTTACATTGGATGCGTACTATGATATGGGACGTGAGCTGTTTACAACTTTCACTGGTACCTCTTTCTATCCTACAACTGTGGGTACGCAGGCTACTCCCGAGAACTTCGGAGAAGTTGATACATACGGTGTGGAATTGACTCTTAATTGGAAAGATAAAATCGGCAAAGATTTCTCTTATTGGGTGAAACTGACTACCGGTTATAGTGATAATAAGATAAAGGAAGGAGCCTTCCAGGCCACTCCGGGTTTTGACGACATTGTTCGTGGTGAACGTTCCGACCGTGGTGTATGGGGGTATGAATGTCTCGGTATGTTCCGCAGCTATCAGGAGATTGATGAATATTTCGCAACCCATAACATTACTTCATACCTGGGTAACTCTAAAGAGAATATTCACCCGGGAACATTGATTTATCGCGACGTACGCGGACAGCGCAATGCGGATGGAAGCTATGGCGAAATAGACGGTGTGATTGACCAGAATGACTATGTGAAGATTTCCCATCGTGCCAGCAATCCGTACGGAATGACAATGAACTTCGGTGCTTCCTATAAGAACTTCTCATTTAGTGCACAGTTTGGGGCAAGCTGGGGCGCATATGCTCTGATGCAGACAAATTTACGCCAGGAAAGCTACAGTAATCTGGAGTACAAAAATGTATCGGCTATATGGAAAGATATGTACGTGTATGAAGACGTGTTAGATGCCAATGGAAATGTGACGGCAGCAATGAATCGGAATGCAAAATATCCGAATCTGAAATATAGTGCCATCAACGGTCAGGCTTCTACCTTCTGGAAAGTGAGTGCAGCCAGCATCAGATTGCGTAATCTGACAGTTGCCTACAGCCTTCCGAAAGAATGGATGAAACCGCTGGGTATCAGCAGTTGTCGCCTTAACCTTACTTGCCAGAATCTATTGAGTTTCTACAATCCTTATGATGGTGGTGTATGGGACACATGGGCAGGCACTTATGGAAATTATCCTAACTTGCGTAAATTCACTTTAGGTGTTAATGTTTCATTCTAATATTAAAGAAGATTATGAAAGAAAAAAGAAATATATATTGTTTGAAGGCATTGGCGGTAGCAGCAGCCATCTGTTTTACCGGATGCAGCGATGACTTTCTGAAAGACAAGAAGGTATATGGAAGTTACGACTCTTCAGTTGTATATGAAAATTATGAAACAGCCAGAAGCCGTGTCGATTATTTGTATCAGTGTTTGTTGCCCAGCGCAACCGGAGGCTCTAATGCCCTGACTGATGTAGTCAGTGCCGGAGTAGACGATGACTTTTCTAAATGTACGGAAGAATATGGAGGTTATTCTGTATTCAATAATCCATCGGAAATTCTTACCATACAGACTGTTCCCGACTATTTTTATGTTATCAACGGTGAAACAAGTCCTTGGGGGCGTATCCGCGAATGCAATGACGTAATAGAAGGCGTAACGGGCAGCGAGACTCTTTCTAAGGAAGAGAAAGAACAGTTGCTCGGTCAGGCTTACTTTTTCCGTGCATGGCGTTATTATCTGTTAGTGAAAATGTATGGTGGTGTGCCTATCGT
>DXOJ01000835.1 GCA_019412865.1 Bacteroides sp.
ATATCGGACAGCCTGACCTGCCCACTCCTCAGGCCGCGATTGACGCGATACGCAATATTGATCGTAAAGTGCTGGAATATAGCCCCAGTGCAGGTTATCGTAGCTATCGCGAAAAATTAGTGGGATATTATGCAAAGTTCAATATCAACCTTACAGCAGACGATATAATCATTACATCGGGAGGTTCGGAAGCCGTACTTTTTTCCTTCCTTTCCTGCCTGAATCCGGGAGATGAAATTATCGTTCCGGAACCTGCATACGCTAACTATATGGCATTTGCAATCTCTGCCGGAGCAAAGATTCGCACTATTGCTACGACCATTGAAGAAGGCTTTTCCCTTCCGAAAGTAGAGAAGTTTGAAGAACTGATTAATGAGCGTACGAAAGCGATTCTTATTTGTAACCCAAACAATCCTACCGGTTATTTGTATACACGTCGTGAAATGAATCAGATTCGTGACTTGGTAAAGAAGTACGATTTATTCCTTTTCTCTGATGAAGTATATCGTGAGTTTATATATACCGGTTCTCCATATATTTCTGCCTGCCATCTGGAAGGTATTGAAAATAATGTAGTACTGATTGATTCGGTATCAAAACGATATTCCGAATGTGGTATCCGCATTGGTGCGTTGATTACCAAAAACAAGGAGATACGCGATGCTGTCATGAAGTTCTGTCAGGCTCGTTTGAGTCCTCCGTTGATTGGACAGATTGCTGCAGAAGCTTCTTTGGATGCTCCGGAAGAATATTCACGCGAAACGTATGATGAGTATGTAGAACGTCGTAAATGTCTGATTGACGGTTTGAACCGTATTCCCGGTGTTTATTCGCCCATTCCGATGGGAGCTTTCTATACAGTGGCTAAACTTCCGGTAGATGACTCCGATAAGTTCTGCGCATGGTGTCTTTCTGATTTTGAGTATGAAGGTCAGACTGTATTCATGGCTCCGGCTTCCGGTTTCTATACCACTCCGGGTTCTGGAATCAATGAGGTTCGTATTGCTTACGTATTGAAAAAAGAAGATTTAACCCGTGCTCTTTTTGTCTTGCAGAAGGCTTTGGAAGTGTATCCGGGAAGAACGGAATAAATTCTAGTATTAAGTATTAACCGTAGTTTCTGGGGTGTTTGTTGCTGCTACACTTAATACTTAATACCTAATACTTAAACAAATGTCTTTATCACTTTTCATAGCCCGGCGTATCTATCGTGAAAGCGATGGCGGAAAGCAGGTGTCACGTCCTGCGGTCCTCATTGCCATGGCGGGTATTGCTATTGGTTTGGCTGTAATGATTATTGCAGTGGCGGTAGTCATCGGGTTTAAAAGTGAAGTGAGAAATAAAGTTATAGGATTCGGGTCGCATATCCAGATAACTAATTTGGATGCGGTCAGTTCTTACGAAACCCATCCCATTGTGGTAGGAGACAGTATGATGACTGCTCTTGCTGATTATCCGGAGATAAGCCATGTGCAGCGTTTCTCTACCAAACCGGGTATGATTAAGACCGATGACGCTTTTCAAGGAATGGTGTTGAAAGGTGTAGGTCCGGAGTTTGACCCCCATTTTATAAAAGAGTATTTGGTAGAAGGGGAGATTCCTGTTTTCAGTGATTCAGTTTCTACCAATCAAGTACTTATCTCGAAAGCGTTGGCAACTAAAATGAAGTTGAAACTGGGAGATAAGATATATACCTATTATATACAGGATGATATTCGCGCTCGTCGCCTGACGATTGCCGGAATTTATCAGACGAATTTCTCCGAATACGACAACCTCTTTTTACTGACGGATCTTAATCTGGTGAATCGTTTGAACGGTTGGCAACCGGAACAGGTGACCGGTGTGGAATTACAGGTGAAAGATTATGATAGACTGGAAGATATAACCTATGAGATCGCAACTGATATTGACAACAGGCAAGATGAGTTGGGAGGTGTGTATTATGTGCGTAACATCGAACAACTGAATCCTCAAATCTTTGCTTGGCTTGATTTATTGGATTTGAACGTATGGGTGATTCTGATTTTGATGATAGGAGTTGCTGGCTTCACCATGATTTCCGGTTTATTGATTATTATCATCGAACGTACCAATATGATTGGGATTTTAAAAGCATTGGGAGCCAATAATTTCACGATTCGCAGAACCTTTCTTTGGTTTGCAGTCTTTTTGATTGGCAAAGGAATGTTTTGGGGCAATGCCATTGGCTTGGCATTCTGTATCCTTCAGTCTCAATTCGGATTCTTTAAACTTGATCCGGCGACTTATTATGTAGATACTGTTCCAGTTTCTTTTAATGTTTTACTTTTTATCTTGATTAATTTGGGCACTTTGTGTGCATCTGTATTGATGTTGATTGGTCCTTCATTTCTTATCACTAAGATCAATCCGGCAAGCTCCATGAGATACGAATAATCCTCTTTTTCCCTATCTGATTTTTACTGCAAAAATAATTTGGTCCATTGCGTGATGTGGAGTGAATAATATGTCTATATTTGCGCCCAATTTACTTAATATCCTCTTGTAGGTTTAATTTTTAACCATTATGAATAATGTGTTAATTCTGTTGGATAATCTGGATGACTGGAAACCGTATTATGAGACAAGTAGTGTCCTGACTGTTTCCGACTATCTAAAAAACAAGCCGGTGGAGAAAGACCGGAAGTTAGTTATTAATCTTAGCAATGATTACAGCTATAACTCTGAAGGGTATTACTGTTCGCTGCTAGCCCAAACGAGAGGACAGAAAGTCATTCCGGATGTTGATATCATCAACAAAATGGAGGCTGGAACGGGGGTGCGGATGGACCGTAGTCTGCAAGCCCTTTGTTATCAATGGATACAGAAGAATGACATCAAGGATGATATCTGGTACCTGAATATTTACTTTGGCAAATGCCGGGAAAAAGGTATGGAACGGATTGCGCGTTTTATTTTCGAGAATTACCCTTGCCCATTGTTAAGAGTGGCTTTGAATACTCATCCCAGAAATCAGATCGAGGGCATTCATTTTCTTCCCCTGAATCAGCTCAATGATGCAGAGCAGGATTTCTTTGCCAATACGCTGGATAACTTTAACAAGAAAATATGGCGTGCACCGAAGTCGGCAAAGGCTTCCCGTTATAGTCTCGCTGTATTGGTCGATCCGCAGGAGAAATTTCCTCCCAGCAATAAAGGCGCTTTGCACAAATTGACGGAGGTGGCTAAGAAAATGAATATCCATGTGGAGATGATTACCGAAGATGACGCTATCCGTTTGCTCGAATTTGATGCCTTGTTTATTCGTACTACAACGTCGCTCAATCATTATACATTCCATTTGTCACAGTTGGCTGCACAAAACGGAATGGCTGTTATTGACGATCCGCTGTCTATCATCCGGTGCACGAACAAAGTGTATCTGAAAGAACTTTTTGAGAAGGAAAAGATATCTGCTCCCAAGTCTACATTGATTTTTCAATCCAGCCATCATTCGTTCGAACAGATAAGCGAACAGGTGGGCGTTCCTTTTATCCTGAAAATACCGGATGGCTCTTATTCCATTGGTATGAAAAAGGTGTCGAACGAAGAAGAACTGCAAGCCAGTCTGAAGATACTGTTTGAAAAATCGGCTATCTTGCTGGCACAGGCATTTACTCCAACGGAGTTTGACTGGCGTGTCGGTCTATTGAACGGTGTACCGCTCTATGCTTGCAAATATTATATGGCAAAAGGACACTGGCAGATTTATTGTCACTATGATTCGGGCAGAAGCCGTTGTGGATTGGTGGATACGATTCCTATTTATCAGGTACCTCGTGTCGTTTTGGATACAGCTGTCAAGGCTGCCAATCTGATAGGAAAAGGGTTGTATGGAGTCGATCTGAAAATGGTGGATGATAAGGCTTATGTAATTGAAATCAATGATAATCCGAGCATTGATCATGGACTGGAAGATGCCATTATCGGTGATGAAATGTATTACCGTTTGTTGAATCACTTTGAACAAGCGTTAGAAACGAAACATTATTGATTATGGAGCCGATAGTCGTCCGTAAAGCACAGCAGGCAGACATTCCCGCTATTTTGGAAATAGAGTGGGAGTGTTTTCGGGAAGACAGTTTCTCAAAGGAGCAGTTTGCCTATCTGATAAGTCGTTCGAAAGGAACTTTCTATGTGATGATGGAGGGAGATAGGGTGATTGCTTATGTTTCCCTGTTATTTCATGGGGGAACTCGTTATTTAAGAATCTATTCGATAGCTGTTCATCCGGATTATAGAGGAAGAGGACTGGGGCAGGTATTGATGGATCAGACGATTCAGACGGCCGGCGAATGTAAGGCTGCAAAGATTACGCTTGAAGTGAAAGTGACCAATACTTCCGCTATCGGACTATATATGAAAAATGGCTTTATTCCTGCTGGAATAAAGCCATGCTATTATCACGATGGTTCGGATGCTATTTATATGCAGCGATTGATTCAATAATAAGTCTGCCTTTTCACGAAATCCGGTTTATCTTCTCATGAAATCCCCTTTTCCCCGGAAGAAACGGCAGAGTTTGAATTTCAATGACTGTACAGGTTGGATAAGGTCGAAAACGGGTAACGAGAAATAGTATTTTCGTCCTCCACCCATTTCTTTGGCCGTGCGGTTGATAACGACAGCTTGTATTGTAAAGCGCAGTAACCAGATCAGGAATGCGATGCCTGCTACCAGCCAGTGGAAATTAAGAATCCCGAATACGATACCTGCTATACAGGTAATATAGAATAACAAACGGGAGAGTGTCTCAAATCCCAGAAGGTAACGCTGTATTCCATGGTAGAATCTGGCAGTAGCCATATAACTAACCTTTTCTTCTTTCCAATCTTTGTAGCGATATACGGGTTGTATTCGTGTGGTAGCGTTGAAGTCTGTTTCAACACGGGTGTTGGAGGAGGTAGCTAGCTCATTAATGAATAAATCATCTTCTCCACGTTGAAGATTCAGGTATTTGGAGAAACCTTTCTGTTGAAAGAATAGTTCTTTTCGGTAAGCCAGGTTGCGTCCGATACCGATATAAGGTTTTCCGGCTAGCGCGAATCCCAGATAGCGCAAAGACTGGAATAAAGCGTCGAATGCAGTACGTTTGTGCAACCATCCTTTTGTGCGGTCGTATCC
>DXOJ01000836.1 GCA_019412865.1 Bacteroides sp.
CTATAAATAAATAAGGTATGAAAACGAACTATGAAATTCGCTATGCTGCGCATCCGGAAGATGCAAAAAGTTATGATACAACAAGAATCCGCAGAGATTTCTTAATCGAAAACATATTTGTCCCCAATGAAGTAAATATGGTATATTCCATGTACGACCGTATGGTGGTAGGTGGTGCGCTTCCGGTAGGAGAGGTGCTGACGCTCGAAGCGATTGATCCGCTGAAAGCTCCGTTCTTCCTCACCCGTCGCGAAATGGGTATCTACAATGTCGGCGGTCCCGGTATTGTGAAAGCTGGTGACGCAGAGTTCGAGCTGGACTATAAAGAAGCTCTTTATCTGGGTTCGGGCGATCGCGAAGTGACTTTCGAAAGCAAAGACGCTGCCCATCCTGCTAAATTCTACTTCAACTCACTGACTGCACACCGCAACTATCCCGACCGTAAGGTGACGAAAGCCGATGCCGTGGTAGCTGAAATGGGCTCTTTGGAAGGTTCCAATCACCGCAACATCAATAAGATGTTGGTGAATCAGGTGTTGCCTACCTGCCAGTTGCAGATGGGTATGACGGAACTCGCTCCGGGAAGTGTGTGGAACACAATGCCGGCACACGTACACAGCCGTCGTATGGAAGCCTACTTCTATTTCGAGATCCCCGAAGATCATGCTATCTGCCACTTCATGGGTGAGGTAGGCGAGACGCGTCACGTATGGATGAAAGGCGATCAGGCCGTTCTTTCGCCCGAATGGTCAATCCACTCGGCTGCTGCTACCCACAACTATACCTTTATCTGGGGAATGGGTGGCGAGAACCTCGACTACGGCGATCAGGACTTCTCGTTGATTACGGATTTGAAATAACAACTACAATAATTTTCCTAATTTAATAACAAAAAGAATTATGAATCAGTTTTTGAATTTTTCTTTGGAAGGTAAAGTAGCTCTCGTTACAGGTGCTTCTTATGGTATCGGATTTGCTATTGCTTCTGCATTTGCAGAACAAGGCGCTAAAATTTGTTTTAACGACATCAATCAAGAGTTGGTAGACAAAGGTATGGCTGCTTATGCTGAAAAAGGTATCAAAGCTCACGGTTACGTATGCGACGTGACAGACGAACCGGCTGTTCAGGCGATGGTTGCTACGATTGCGAAAGAAGTAGGTACAATTGATATCCTTGTAAATAACGCAGGTATTATCCGTCGTGTTCCTATGCACGAGATGGATGCTGCTGATTTCCGTCGTGTAATCGACATCGACTTGAATGCTCCGTTCATCGTTGCTAAGGCTGTTTTGCCGGCTATGATGGAAAAACGTGCAGGTAAGATCATCAACATCTGTTCTATGATGTCCGAACTGGGTCGTGAAACTGTATCTGCTTACGCTGCTGCTAAAGGTGGTTTGAAGATGCTGACTCGCAATATCTGTTCTGAATATGGTGAATACAACATCCAGTGTAATGGTATCGGTCCGGGTTACATCGCTACTCCGCAAACTGCTCCTCTTCGTGAGCCGCAGGCAGACGGAAGCCGTCACCCATTCGATTCATTCATCTGCGCTAAGACTCCTGCCGGTCGTTGGTTGAATCCGGAAGAACTGACAGGTCCTGCCGTGTTCCTTGCTTCTGAAGCTTCTAACGCTGTTAACGGTCACATTCTCTACGTAGATGGTGGTATTCTTGCTTATATCGGAAAACAACCGAAATAATATAAGATAGAAGAGATTCCGGTAAGGTGATAGAATGGCAAAGAGCATCCTCTTTTCATCTGTCACCTTATTTTTTATTATTCCCTTTGCAGGATATAATAGCCTCTAATTTACAAAGTATATGTTATTTATTCAATGTAGACTAATTATGAGAAAGATATTAATTCTGTTTGCTGTAGCCTTGATCGGTTTTGCTTCCTGTGCCGACAGCAAGCAGTCAATGACAGTCACAGTGACCAATCCTTTGGCTCTTGAACGGGCAGGGGAGATGGTTGAAGTGCCGATGAGCGATGTGGTCGCTAAATTGAAACTGGCGGATACGGCACAAATTGTGGTGCTTGACGTCGACGGTCAGCAAGTGCCTTATCAGGTGACGTATGATGAGAAGGTGGTCTTCCCCGTTACGGTAGGGGCAAACAGTGCGGTTACTTATACCATTCAACCGGGCACACCTGCACCTTTTGATGTCATTGCTTGCGGTAAATACTACCCCGAACGTCTGGACGACGTTGCCTGGGAGAATGATCTTGGCGGATTCCGTGCTTATGGTCCTGCTTTGCAGGCTCGTGGAGAACGTGGTTTCGGCTACGATCTTTTTACGAAGTATAACACTACGGAGCCGATTTTGGAATCTCTGTATGCTGAAGAGCTCAATCCTGAAAAGCGTGCCAAGATAGCCGAACTGAAAAAGACAGACCCGAAAGCCGCTTCCGAATTGCAGAATGCCATCTCTTACCATATCGACCATGGATACGGTATGGATTGCTATGCCGTAGGACCCACATTGGGTGCCGGCGTTGCCGCTTTGATGGCAGGTGACACTATTATCTATCCTTACTGCTATCGCACACAGGAAATCCTTGATAATGGTCCGCTGCGTTTCACGGTGAAGCTGGAGTTTAATCCGCTGGTGGTCCGTGGAGATTCTAACGTGGTGGAAACACGCGTCATCTCCTTGGATGCAGGTTCTTATCTCAATAAAACAGTTGTTTCATATACCAATTTGAAAGAAGCAATGCCGGTAACTACGGGACTTGTGTTGCGTGAACCGGACGGTGCGGTGGTGGCAGACGCTGCAAATGGCTATATCACTTACGTAGATCCTACAACTGACCGTAGCGGTGCAAACGGTAAGATATTTGTCGGTGCTGCGTTCCCTGCACAGGTAAAAGAGGCGAAAGTGGTTCTTCTTTCCGAAAAGGAAAAGAAAGATCGTGGCGGAGCCGACGGTCATGTGCTGGCTATCAGCGAATATGAGCCGGGTGCTGAATATACTTATTACTGGGGATCTGCCTGGGATAAGGCGGCTATCAAGACTCCGGATGCCTGGAATAAATACATGGCTGAATATGCGCAGAAATTGCGTACTCCGCTGGCGGTGGCATATTAATGCGCTAAATTGCTTATACGATCACAAAAAGAGGATTGTCGGGGTATGTCGAAATACCTTCTTTAATTTCTTTTTAGTCACGGAGTGAGTGATTTGTTATTGAATATCATGCGTCTTTTTCAATAGATTAGGCAAAAGTTTCTTTGATAAAAAGAAACTTTTGCCTAATCTTGTCTTTCTAAAGAAGAAAGAAATTTTTGTGTTACAATGTTTTTGAGCTATCTCTTAAAAGCGTGTTGTTCGTAATATTCGTATGTCGTTCCGTCTTCTTTCTCTTTTTCACGAAGTTCATAGATTAATTCATTATCAGTCATTGTGGTCACTGTCCACACTTCTGTGTAATTATCTTCTTCAGTGTCGATGAGAGTCAGCTTATTGCCGGAGTAACTCCATGTACCATGATAATAATTAGTACTTCCGGAAGAGTTATAAACGTCTTTCTCGACATAAGTACCATCTTCCTTGAACTCTATGGAGTAACGATTGGTTCCATTTACAAAATCTTCTTTAGAGTCACTTACTTTTTCACCATCTTCCCATTCTTGTGAAAGATAGTACACTCCATTCCATGTTCCTAACAGTAAATCGCGTGAACCGACAGTGTCATCGTCGTCATCGCCACAGGAATAAATGCTGAATGACAGTAATACTGCAACTATGCAAACAGTTGCTTTCCAGATTGTTTTCATAATAAATTGTTTTAATTGTTTGATTTTGAGATGATTTGTTTTATGGGTTTATTTGATAATCGTTTCCACATGTCCATTCTTGAAGAACAGGTAGAACGAGCTGGAATACATCCATTGCACTTCTCCATTTGATTCTTGAATAGTCTGCGGTTTGCCGAAAGCCAGCAGACATTCATCTTCCGTCATGCCTTTCACCGGCTTGTTGATGCTGATTTCATTCCAGTGAGTGATTGGTGAAAGTTGCTTCATTACGATGAAGTCGAACATTTTATTTAATACTTGCGATTCCACCTGTACGAAGTCATCCATGATTTCTTTGTGAGATGCTTTCTTGTCCGGTTGCAACTTCTCCATGGGAGTGATTTTCTTCATTATCACTGCTGATGATTCTATCCGTATATTGGAAAGATAGTAGACCAACTTGCCGTCTTTTACTTGAAACAGGGCTTTGCAATAGTAAGTATTCTTCTGATTTGAATCTGCTTGCGAGGCAAGTATCAGATCGCAACTGAAGTTTTTAGCCGGTACGTTTACCTCTGTGATCCCTTCCCGTAGCTGCGGACAGACATTTTTGATGGTCCATAACAGTGCATTAGCGTAGATGTTCTCGTCTTGCATGCTGCTGAAAGGGGTAAATCCGCTGACCACATATTTATTGCCGTCTGCACTGATGGGATAGCTCTTTTTCTGTTCGGTGAAAGTCTGTGCTATCAGCGGGATAACTCCCGTCAGCAGATACATGATTGCCAGAAATTGTCGTTTGGTCATCATATTCCGTTATTTTTAAGAAAACAGCATCCACGGCCCTTTTTGCGAAGAGAAAAGATCGTGGACGCTGAATAAATAATATGGTTTATTGAGGTTTGGTTGTCCTTAGAAGGCAATACCCAGACGAATCATAAAGTTACTGGTCTTGAATCCGTCGGCATCGCTGAATGTATCTATGAATCCGCGTTGATAGGTGAGATCCAGGTTGAAACGGTCGTACCAGACTCCTACACCGATATTCATACCGGCATCGAAATGATTGTAGTCAACTTCCATGTAATCTGCGTAATCTCCCCAACTGATGCTCTCTCCGTCTGCTTTCATTTTGCTCGTGTAATCGTAGCTGGCAAAGACTCCTACATGCGGGTCGATATGAACATTGTCCGCCACTGCAAATTTCCATCCGAATGTGAACGGAGAGTATTGTATATTATGAGCCATGCACTTCGTGTCTTCCACTTTGAAACCACGGGAGCCGAGTCCAAATTCCATTCCCCAGTATCCTCCTGTGCTGCCTAAAGGCTTCTGGTAGCCAAATGTTGCGTTATATCCGATGTTTGAGTCAGCTCCTTCGGCTCCGTCACCGGAGAAGTTCATGATATTCAAACCTGCACGCAAGAACCATTGTGTGCTGCTGGCTTGCTTCTCTGTTTTGACGATTGCACTTCTGGATGATACGATTTGCGCTTGAGTTCCTACGCACAATAAGAGTGCGGCAATCATTGATAGTACTTTTTTCATTGTTATTTATGTTTTAGTGATTAATTCTTATTCTTAACGACAGGTGCTATCTGGCTTTTTCCATCCGTGGGTGATAACTTCTGCAGACGTATCCATTCATAATCGTCCTGGGTGGCAGGATGCCAGTTGACAAAGATGCCGGGATAACCTACTACTGTAACCGTGTATCCCCCTGTTTTTTCATTATCTTCCACTTGAAAGTGGCTCCCATGATGACATCGCAGTTGTATTTGATGGTGGACAGATACGTCCCCCATGCACGGATGTTGTCAAGTTCTCCTTTCATGGCGATCTCCACTTCCTCTTTGCTTAGTGTCCATTCATCCTTGATTCGTCCCTTATCTTCCAGTATTTTCACCTCGACAACTGTGGGTTTGACACAAACTTCAGTAACTGCATCGCCTGCACGTGCCTGTGCATCACGAAACTTGAAGACCGTCTTTTGCGCATGGGCTCCGACGGCACAACTGACAACCAGAGCAATAATCAGAAATAGTTTTTTCGTTTTCATGTCCTTTTGTGATTATATGTTAATATGCCTGCAAAGGTATGCGAAAGGAGTATACTACCGGGTGAAAGCATAGTTCCAAGAACGATACGGAATTGTATCCTATTTGGATACACTGGGGAAGTTTCCGGTATTGATGCTGTCGGAAAGATCGCGGAAAAAATCATGGCCGAGGATGCAGGAGATGCGCCAGAGCAGGTGGATGTCGATATTCTCTTTCCGGAATATCTTGTAAACATTGGGGCGTGTGCAGCATAATTGGGTAGCGAACCAGGTGACGGTGCGTCCCTGTTCGTGAAGCGTGCGTTCAATAAGTTGTCCCGCATGAATCATGTGCCTATTCTGCTTATGTGTGTCCCCCAGACTCCCGTTGGGCGGACAATTCAATCTATTGTTGACAGGAATATATAGAAAAGGCTCTAAGTTTGCAGTTAATAGATAAGAGGTCGGAAATTTATTTTAAAAAAGTCA
>DXOJ01000837.1 GCA_019412865.1 Bacteroides sp.
ATTTAACGGAAAGAGCCGCATAAAAAGTCATATATAAATAAAATCATTAATGGACCAATAACAATAAAGAAACTATTAATCTATCTTTCTCTAATTACAACAGGACTATTGTCCACTATACAAGTATCCGTCCAAAAAGAAATTGCTCCAGGGGTTATTAAACTACAAAAGGGAGAAATTGACCCTTTCACCCCCCCCTATTCTCTATTTGGCGGAAAGCCTGTTATAGAAACTATGAAGTCACTTCCTACAGCCAAGTTACCTTTCGACATTCAAGAAATACAAATAAAAATAACAGATAGAGGATGCTTGATAGAAGCCCCCTTGGAAGACAATGAACAAATCTATGGCTTCGGACTCCAGTTTGAAACCTTCGGTCAACGTGGCTTACGTAAACGTCCGATAGTGAACGACAACCCTCTAAACTGACTCGGATATACACACGCCCCACAAACATTCTACGTCTCTACCAAAGGTTATGGCATTCTCGTCAATACAGCACGTTATACCACTTTTTTATGCGGATCCAACCAAAAAAACAGCAAAATATACAAAACGCGAAAACCCGCAAACATATTTCCACCACCACGGAAGACTTATATAAAAATAGAAGCAATGGAGACAAAGTTTTTATCGACATTCCTGGTGCAAAAGGTATCGAAGTATTCATTATCACCGGACCGGAATTACTTGATGTAATGAAAAAATATAATCTTCTCTCCGGTGGAGGCTGTCTCCCCCCAATGTGGGGACTCGGATTCAAATACCGTGTGAAAGGAGATGCTATACAAGATTCTGTTATGCGTTTTGCTGATTATTTTCGTAACAATCATATTCCATGTGACGTACTAGGGCTTGAACCCGGATGGCAAACGGCTACTTATTCCTGCTCGTACATATGGAGTAAAGAACGATTCCCACAACACAAAGAAATGCTAGCCCAACTCCAGCAGAAAGGCTATAAGATCAATTTATGGGAACACGCTTACGTACACCCCACCTCTCCCATCCGAAAAGCGTTGGAACCTTACCTTTATACAGCTTTCCACACATACCAGCAAGAGGGAATACCTCCTTTTCGCCCGCTGCTGATGGATGATCCCAAGGATGAACGTCTGCGCACCATCAGCGATCAATACATGATTGGCAACGGAATGATGGCTGCTCCCCTGTACGAGAATAAGAAATCACGGAAAGTTTACTTCCCGGAAGGAGTCTGGTACAACTTCAACACCAATGAAAAGTACGAAGGTAACCGTGAATATGAGATAACGACCGAGCTTAATCAATTACCACTCTACGTACGTCAAGGAACGTTATTGCCTCTTGCCGAGCCTGTTCCTTATATAAATACGCAGACCGTATTCAACCTGAACTGCAAAATATACGGCACTCCCACCGCTACTTGCCAACTTTTCGAAGATGATGGTGTAAGCTATAATTTCCAGAAAGGGCAATTCAATCAGGTTACGTTGAATGCAGCTAAGGGAAAGGTCAAACTTACAAGAACAAAAGGCTGCAAGATTAAAAGATACAAGCTCAAAGGCTACGAATTTATCAACTAGAGCATGTCTTTTTAAGAAGATATACTTACTATATAACTTTCTTGAAAGGACATTTTCACCAGGGACACAATACGACAATCTCCCGCCCGAATATGTACCCGAAAACACATTTCCAGACAGGAGATCCACCATTATAGACAACAAAGTCCCTCTCTAAAGTTTCTTGATGGAGAAATCGGCGAAACGGATTTCTTCATCGCGCAACTGGTCTTGCCAGCTACGGTTCTCGCCCAAATAGCGGTAGATACCCCATTTGGGGCGAAGTCCCGTACAATCGGTGCGCCACATATCCATCTTTTGGGGATCGAGTTTCAAGAGAACTTTCCCGTCTTTCACGCGCGTGATGGTTACTTCATAAGAACCATCCTCACCGAAACGGGCTTTCTCTTCCACCTCTACCCAGTTACCGAGGAAGTCGGCCAAATCCGTGCTGGCAATAGTCGTAGTACTCTCGCCACGCTTGTCATAGCGCACACGTAACTGTTGTCCGCCCTTACTATTCGAATAGGCAGTCAGTGTGATGAGCGGAGAGCTGACGTCTGCCGTACCGGATGCGTTGTCGATGCCTTTCAACTGGTGAAGATGGGAGAATTTGGTAGTTGTACGAAATCCTGCCGGCAAACAGAATTTCCAACGGAACACCATTGTCTCTCCTTGCTGGCCAACAAGGCTTTGCGGAGATTTATTATCTGTTTTTATTTCATTCCGCTGACGGTCTGTGATATTCGGCAGACCGCGGTCGTCGTCTATCGCAGCATGAATAAAAAATGCGAATACATATTTGTTCAACTGATTGTCACGCACCTGCTGAATATGCTGGAAATGCTCCGTTTTATGCTCGCGCGAAGAATCGGGAGCCTCGTGGTTGTAGCCCGAGCGCTTTATCAAGTCGTACGTTTTCGCGCTGTTGCCATCGGCTATTAATGAACCGTCCACTTGCTGTTCCGGTTGTTCGGGCTTCGGCTGTTCCTTGTCGTCTATCACTTCGGATGAACTATTGGAGCAGGCAATAAAGGCAAAGAGGGCTAAGAATAAGATTCCTGTTTTCATACGTTTATTTCATATAGGTGGTCAGGAAATCGACAGACTTGAAGAAAATCTCTTCCATCTTATCAGAAGTCTTTGAACTTACGTTGTGGTCATAATACTTATACGTCAGCAGGTTGCAGACGCCTCCTTTTTTCTTTAGTGCCGATGCAAACATTTCACTTTGCTCACACTCTACCGTCACATCACACGTGCCACATACCAGCATGGAAGCAGGGATGTTCTTCTTTGGAATGAGATTGATAGGAGATGCTTCGCGCAGGACTTTCGGGTTCCGGTCACAGAAATAAGCGATGCGTTGAGCATCTTTTGTCTTCATGGTGATGGCAGCCTTTTCCAGGTCATAGATACCGGAATAGCCGACAAGTGCTTTCGTTCCGGGAACAGTCATGGCAGCAACTGCCGCTAGGTGTGCACCTGCAGAAGTGCCCAGGAAGCCGACACAGGCAGGATTTACATTCAATTCGGCAGCATGCTCCTGCACGTATTTCACAGCATCCAGAATATCTTGAATGGAGACTTTCACGGTTGCGTCGGATTGCGGTGCCAGTGTATAAGAGACACGTACACCTGTAATACCCTTTTGCTTTGCCAGGTATTGAGACAGAGATCTGGACGAACCATTGTCTCCACGTGCCCATCCACCTCCGTGGATGTAGACCACGAACGGAGCGGGCTTGTCAGTCTCTGCAAAGTCTACTGTGAGTATCAGTTCATAATCCTTATGTTTCTTATACACAATGTCTTTGGTAGTCACTCCCTTATAGTCCTTGCTTTTCAGGCGGTCCGGCTGATAGGTATAAGGCACCATCACATCGGGAATGGTATTCACATCGATAAACTTCGCATATTTCTTTGCATACAGCAGCGCATAGGAGCCGTCCTCATTCTGCGTCATCTTCATGCCATAGCGATTGGAAAATTGCTGCGGTTGCGCTTCCTGGGCAAGGCAGAAAAGCGGCAGCATACACAAACATAAAATCAGTTTCAATTTCATGATATCACTTCATTAGGTGGGATAATCTTATTTCTTCTTTAAAATTAGATATGGTATCGTTTCTACATCCGACGTACTGTATTTCAGTCCGATGCACTTTGCCGTATCTATGTACTTCTGATTGCCCAATGCCGTTCCCGCTTCATAAAGAAGAATGGCGGCACGCGACTGGTCGAATGGTTTAATCTGCTTGAACTTCCAGCTTTCGGGGTTCACATAATAAGGATACAGATAGTCTACTGCCTGCGAAGCCACTTTGCCGTTGGCGGCCGGAGTATTCCACAAATTGATACCTATCTGGCTGGTAATCTGATTGGCTTCCATCAGAGCTTCGAGAGCGAAAGTTGAATAATGCAGGGAGAGCGTCCGTTCCAGTTCTTGGGGTAGTGAGCCGTCATCGGCAATCTGTGCACCCATTTTGGGGAGGATGCTTTGCTCGGCTACTTCACGGATGCGGTCGGTGCGGTCCAGATAGGCGAGTACCATCAGGTGAATGGCTTCGTACCACAGGCCATGATTGTTGGCAGCATGAGATTCTCTTTGTCCCTGTGTGCTGTTCTCCATCCAATAACAGAAAGCGGTAGCCCAGTCATCGAGCTTTTTCTTGTCCGAGGCAGTCCAGCTTTTCGAGCTTTCTATCAATTTGGCAACTCCCAGTGCACGACTGAAACGACGGGAGTCAATGAAGCCCGAACCACGCATATTTTTCATTCCCGGAACGGATTGTGCATAAGTCATATTGGGGTTCATACCCAATTTCGGGTCGGTAAACCATGTTCGTAAATGATCGGCACAGGCTTTGGCGTAGACTTCTTTTCCGGTGATGTAATAGAGTACGCCCAAACAGTAGGCAGCGTCGCCAAAACGGTTGGCATTCTCACGTTCAGGGTATTCATAAACTTCCGGGTTGCGTTCGCCATCCTTACGGATATAGGGAAGCCCATCTGTCTTCGTGGAGTCCGGCCACCAGTATGGGGATAGAGTCATATAATCCCGGGGGTCCTTGCTGGGAGGTAATTTCTTTTTAGCTGTTACCGACAGAGGAGACATCTTTATATATTTCTCTGCCGCCTTTTCCTGTAATTCGATGTACTGGGTCACCTCTTTATCGCCTTTCTGATAATCGGTCTTCAGCTTCTCGAGCAATGTCGCATTAAACGGTCCCAACGGTGCCGCGTTCAGTACTCCCCAACAAAGGTATAGAGCCCATATAGCAAAGATTCGTCTCATAAATGTATTCTTTTAGAGTAGTGGAGATGAGTGGTTAAAATAAGATGTGTAATGGTAAGATTAATAGTGAAGCAAGTAAGAGGTAAGTTAGCAAAAAGCAGGTAATCAGGAAATAAGCAACCAAGCAGTAAGTAGTTGAGTATAAAACATTTGCTACTTAACTACTCACTACTTGATTGCTAAATCTTTACTACTTATACTAGCTCCAGATTCGGTGATTCTTCTTTAAGAGAAGAAACAACCACCGTTAATATCAATATTCGTACCTGTCAGGTAAGAAGATTCGGAGCAAGCCAAGAAGCAAACCAGTTCGGCAACTTCATCAGCAGTTCCCTCACGACGCAATGCGTAAGAGCCTTTCATACGTTCACGATTCTCCGGTGTATTGAAGCGGTCGTGGAACGAAGTAGCAATCGTACCCGGACAGATAGCGTTGCAGCGGATTCCTTGAGGACCGAGTTCTTTGGCCATAGAGCGAGTGAATGTCATTACAGCGCCTTTGGCAGTTGCATACATGGAAGCTCCGTTGCCACCGCCGTCGCGGGCAGCCAATGAAGAGAAGTTTACGATAGAACCACCCTCCGGCATCATCGGAACTACCTCACGGGTACAAAGGAATACGGAACGCATATTGACATCCATCAGGAAGTCATACCAGTCTTCATCCTGTTCGGTGATTTTCTTACGACCTACGATTCCGCCTACTACATTTACCAATACATCTACCTTGTCGCCAAAAGCCTTGTTGCACTCTGCAAAAAGATTCTTCACCGCAGCAGCTTTCGTCATATCACCCTGAACAGCGATTGCTTCACCACCCACGTTTTTAATCAATGCTAGTGTTTCCTGTGCATCGGCTTCATTATCAAAATAGTTCAAACAAACTTTAGCGCCTTCTGCGGCTAATTTTACAGATATTGCGCGACCCAGGTCACGTGCACCACCAGTTACAATAGCAACTTTTCCTTCTAATTTCATAATTGTCTTTTTTAAAATACGTTTATTTATTGATTTGTTTAATCTCTCCTACTGTCAGGAAGATGGAGCACAACGATAGTGGTACCAAAGCTCCCAACAGGCTGAATAATAAAATCCAGTTTGTAATATAGCTGGCAAAAAGAATAGCCAGAATTGTACCCAACACGGCCGAAGCACCTCCCAGACCTGCCAAAGAACCTACCGACTTGCCGCTATGCAAATCGCTCGGAATGGTCTGCAAGTTCGTCATGCAGAACTGGAAGCCTCCCAATACCAGTGCCATAAAGAGAATGGCAACCGGAGCCGTGGTAGACATGATAGCTGCCAGAATGGACGGAATAATTATAAATCCACCAATCAGCATGGCTGCTTTGCGGGCATAGTTCACAGTCTTTCCACGGTTTATCAGCCAACCGGAATACCAGCCCCCGGCAACACTTCCCAAAGCCGCGCCCACATAAGGCACCCAGGCAGAGAACGCCACCTCTTTTATATTCAGATGGAATACGTCGGCAAGATAAAGCGGCAGGAAGGTTACAAACATCCACCAGATAGGGTCGAGGAAGAATCGGCCGAGAATGACAGACCAGTTCTTTTTCACACGCAACAGTTCGCCCCAGCTCTTTCCTTTATCTTCTGTCTTTATCTCCTTTTCGGGCTGACCGCTTAGAATATAAGTACGCTCTTCTTCCGTAATCCAGGGATGCTCTTTCGGAGTTGCCTTATTGATTATCAACCAGGGAATCAGCCAAATCAATCCCAATCCACCGACTACAATGAAAGTCAGTTTCCAGCCAAAGGCGATGAACAGCATCAGAATGATAATCGGAGCAAGAATGGAACCGATGGAAGCTGCCGCTCCAAACAATCCCTGTGCAAAAGCACGTTCTTTCTGCGGGAACCATTCGGCATTACTTTTCGTAGTGCCCGGCCATGGGCCGGCTTCACCCAAGCCCAACATCATCCGGAAAAAGGTCAGTGAGAAGATTCCTCTGGAAAGAGAGGCCAGCGCATCCGCCGCTCCCCATACCAGCACACTCCAGAAGAAACCTTTCCGGCATCCGATTTTATCGTACAACTTGCCGGAGACAAGTTGGCTGATGCCGTATGCAATCATAAAGAAAATCGTAATCAGGCCGAGAATGTCTTTCGCTTTCTGCGACGCATCGGGATCGTTACGGTCTATCAGACCGAGGTCGATGGCGATACCCTCGCGATTGGTGACAAAGGTGACTCCGTTCTTCTCTTTCATCTGCACATTGGCTACGCTGACCGAATCGCGGTTTCCGTTGGCGGCTGTCAGGATATACTGGTCGCCCACCAATGCGGCGTGGTTGCCTTTATCGCTCAACGCCTCCGCCTCGGGCAGAAGACGATAGTCGATATTAGCCACCCACATATAGTTGAGCGTGCCTCTATCCAGATAATTGATGATGGTTATCAACATGATTAATCCGATAACCACCCATCTAAGTCCTTTTACTTTCATGCGCCTAGAGGTTTAAGAAGTCTGCACGCACGGGACTAAAAGTATCAATCAGAATACCGGCTTCCAGGCAAACGCATCCGTGCCATTCATCCGGTGCTACGTAATAACCATCTCCGGCAGAAAGAATCTCTTTCTTATCGCCGATGGTGAGTTCGAATTTGCCGCTCACCACGTAAGTGGCCTGGCTGTGATAATGCTCGTGCATGGTTCCTACCGCACCTTTATCAAATTTCACTTTGACCATCATCAACTGTCCGTCATACGCCATAATCTGACGATTGACACCCGGAGCGGGGTTTTCCCACTTCAAATCTTTCTCAAACTGAAAAGTTTCACTACATGTTTTCATACATTCTATCTATTAATGGTTTGTTCTCATTTGGCAAAAACTCCGCAACGACCGTTCCAGTCGTAATTCTTTCCTTCGACGGACAAGTGATGTTTATTCTCTTTGCTGTCTTCTGCGTTGGCCAGACAGAGTGTTACGGAATGTCCACCTTTATATATAGCTTTGATAACGGTGTATTCGGCCGTATCCATCACCACTTTCACTTCCTCGCAGGAGGATGTCAGATTGTTGGAAGTCTCCATCACTACGTCATAATCTCCATGCGTTTCGATGGAAGTAGCAAACGTGTGATTCTTCTGTTCTTTTTCTCTGATTAGAAACGCTGTCTCGTTTCGCAAATTGAAATCCGGATCATTGGCTCCCAGGCGAAGCATCTTTAGCTCTGTCTGGGGAGTGGTGGCCGCACTAATGGTATAGAGGCGGTTGTCCTTGACAAAAGTGAAACTGGAGGTGTTCGTTTTCTCATTCTGTCCCCAGGCTTCCAGCCACAGATGCTGATAACCGTTCTTTGTTCCGAGAGTTTGCAATCCGTTGCTTGCTTTGGTATATGGGAAATTCAAAGAAACGAAGTGCCCGTTATACCATAGCGGATAGTCGTATTGGTGTTCCTTGTCGGAGTTGGCCTGCAACACGTCCAGTATCAGCGGGAATTGCAGGAAAGGAGTAGTCACATACACCAATGTACGTTTCATTTCCACTCCGGAATATGCATTGGTTTCTTTGGCTACCATCACTTGGAAATGATCTCCGTTGAAATCACTGTAAATGATGTCCGAATGATAACGGGAAGACACTTTTATATCGCCGCCGAAATTGGACGTTTCATCGACCACCAGTGTGTTGTGTGCAATGGTCTGTTTGGCAAACGATTCGTTCTCACGTGTGTAATGTCCCTTATTCTTGGCTTCGATATTGAGAAAACGGGAAGCTCCGTAATCTGTCAGAATCTCGTTTCCATTATCGTAATAGGCCATTGTGAGTTTATCGTAATGTCCGTGGCTAAGGCCATGAGAAGTGGCTTTCAGGGTCAGGGCACTATTCAGTTTAGGGTCTGTCGAGCGAATCACGGCAATGCCTCCCTCGTCTCCTTTGCGTCCGTCGCGGAACACACTGCTGCGATATACGATTGGAGCAGCTTCGCCACGGGCAATATCACGGGCTACCCGGAAACCACCGATTGTAGGCAGATAAGTATGCTGGTATTCGTTCGCTACGAAGAGCAATGATTTATCCGACGGATGGACATTGTATAGAATATCTGCAGCGTAAACCAGTTCCTGTGCAGAAAGTCCTTTCAGCAGGGCATCGTTGATGTGGAAGAATTCTCCCTCATAAGATAGCTGTATTAACGTGGAAAGTGCTTTTGAGAGTATGCTGTCGCGATAGCTGAAGATTTTCAGCTCCGGCAGTTTGTTTTCAATGCATTGGGCGAAGATGACGAAAGGCCAGATGGCATAACGTTGATAGTAGGCCCCCTCTGTGAAATAGCCATCGGGAGAGAATAGATAATCCATTTGACGGATGAATCCTCCGTGTTTGCCTGTTTCGTCGGAGCCATAAAGGGCTTTCTTCACGTAATCTTCACGATTCATGGCGAAACCAATCATACCTACGGCAGCCGTAGCCCAAGTGGCATGATTATGCATCTTGTTGAAAGTCTTATTGTTTGCATGGTTATCGCCCATACCATCCATGATGAAGTCCGCCATTGGGGCAAACAGATTCTTTTCGATGGTGGTGCGCTGCTTGGCCGAGAGTGTATGATAGATGCAATCGTATGCTACTGCTGTATGTACCAGCCATACACTTTCATTCAGCGTCTGCCAGAACAGGCGTCCGGGAACAGGGGAAAGTGATACGGGATGGAAACTCAGTGTAGGATAGAGCTTTGCATAGGCTTCCAGCATATCTGCTACGTAATGGGCGTATTTCTTGTCACCGGTCAGCTGATAGGCAACTCCGCAATGAAACATGGCATAATAGTTCGACTTATGCTGTTCGTGTACCACCCCGCCACCGCCATCTGTCGGAACGGGAACGGAGATAGGAGAATTCAACGCTGCGTCGGCTGCGCTCAATACTTCCGAGAGCGTTTTATCGAATGCAGGCACGGTTCCCTTTCCTTCCCTCATCTCGTTCACTTCTTCCTGTGTGAAAAGAAGAGACGGATGTTGGGCAAACGAAAGGAGACATCCTCCCAAGACCATGAATATACAAATAATAAGTTTTCTCATCTAATCATTATTTTCTTGTTCCACTTACGGTTACGGTTATTGCGGAAGCGAATTCTTTTTCAAGCCAATAGAGAGTTTTTCCAATTCGCTGCCCGGCACTGGAGTATAATTGTATGCGTCGGCATTGATATATGCGGGACGGATATTATACATTTTTCCTTGTATAGCTTGGGAAGTGGTAGTTACCATTCTGCCGGAGTTCCACAGGTTACAGTTGGCTATGCGAACTTTCTCCCAGGTGGCCTCATCCAAACGGATGGTTGCTCCTCCGCGTCCGCTGTTGTCAAAATTACAATTCTCTACTGTCAGTACTTGTGGACCAATCAGGCGCATCACGCTTCCACGCTCTTTGTTACAACAGTCTGCGAAATTACAATGTCTGATAGTGATATAAGGGCCAGCCGTACTTTCATCACTTCCTCCACGATAAATATTAATAGGTAAACCCAGCAAACGATAGAAAGAACAGTTTTCAATCAGCATATCATCCGCATTGTAACGACCGATATCGTCTTTCTCGGCGGCATAGTTGATGGCATCTCCGGATAAGTCGCGGAAAAAGCAGTTTTTGATTGTCACACTCTTGGCGAAAGTGGCTTTCGTTCCTTTGATGGCAAAGAAGCCGCCCTCTCCGAAGTTCTGAAATTCGCAACCGTCTACTGTCAGTGTATAAGGTTGTATCATATCGATGGCTGTAGAAATTCCCGCCTTAGCCAAGGCTTTACCGGGTTCCAGCACTCCGTCAAATGCGATATTCTCAATAATCAGTTCACCACCGTCGGCGATGGTTACCATGTTATCCGGTTTCTCTCCGTTGAAACGAACCAACGGTTTATTGGCTGCGTTGGCAGCGCGAATTGTCAGCGGTTTATCGATGAACATGGCGCTTTGGATAGGATAGGTACCCTTAGCCAGAACAATAATCCCACCCGGTTCTGCTGAACGAATGATTTCAGAAAGATCAGTTCCCGGAGCTGCGTTGTATTCCTTATGAGTCTTTGCAGATGGTTGCGCTACCCGGTTTTCAAACCAGGAAGCACCTTTATCCTTACGTATTGCGGCCTGATCCGGCAACTGGGGAGCCTTTAGTTTCTCCGTAGTAAATCCCGGAGCCGAATAGTTCTTTGCCAGTTGCACTTTATTGCCTTTGAACTGAATACCTGATACATCATCAACGGCTATATAAGGTTGAGACAGTTCCTTATTTATTATGATATTATCCGTAAAGCTCACATTGTCCGGTGCAAGGGTACGTTCCATGTCTTTGCCTGTGCCGAATTCGATATTTGTACAGTCTACGAAAGTATTACGGTACATCTTCACGTCAACTACCTGGCAATAACGGTTAGGCAATGAATTAGGCACGGCATCCATCACTCCCAAAGCAGAGAAGAAACGGGTTCCTGCCAGACCGACCAAGGTATTGTCATAAATCTGATGTCCGGCATTGACCACGCGAATACCGCCTGTGTTACGGAGCCCGTTGCCAATAAACAGGTTATTATTAACCGTGTTACGGTCACCGTGTCGCAGTGCTACTACTCCCTCGCATTCTAGCAAGATATTGTTCCGAATCACATTATCGCTGGATTTTATAGAGATTACTTCCACTTCGCCGGAACAGCGTTCGAACAGGTTATTTTCAATTATTGTGTTCGAGGAACTGTATGCCTGTTGGGAAGTTCCCACACGCATGGTTTCCGCACCGTTCGAACCGTACACCGGCCTCTCTCCGAAATAATTATGGTCTATCTGATGATGATTTTCCAGACAACGTTCATCGTTGAGGATGACAATCAAGGTCACCCCCAAATTAAGTTTTCCTGTCAATGAGCAATGATCTACACGGTTATGACGACCATAAAGCAAGATATAGCTGTAAGCCTGGTCCCGACGGGACGGATTGAATCCGTCTATCACACAATTTGTCAGGCGACAGTGATTGGCCAGTTCCTGTCCGTTGCGGAATTCTATCACAGAACCTTTGGGAGCGTATCCATCTGTAAAATGTAATCCACCGACAGACATCCACTCTCCTGCTATCCGCAAAGTAGAGCCTCCCTCAATTTTTACTTTTCCAGGATTCAAGGCTTCTATCTTGATAGGAGCTTTCTCGGTTCCCTTACCTGTCCACTTCAACTGCATGTCTTTATACTGACCGTCTTTGATATAAATCTGGTCACCCGGTTGTGCAGTCTTCAAGCAGGAAGCTACTTCGGGAAGTGTCACATCATATCTCTTTGCAAAAGAGGTGAAGGGAAGCCCGATAAGTAAGGAGGCTATAATCGCTTTATGTATCTTTCGTGTCATCATTGGTTATTGAACTTTTAAGTAATCGTAGTCTTTCTTCTGCCAGTACATATCAAATTCAATGGAACTGGATGAAGGAGCATTGGTGTTATTGTACATTTTAAAGTCAATCGTCTTTATATGCAGTAGTCCAATACGTTTCACGTTATCAGCGACATTAGACGTCGAACCATTTACATTATAATATAATATAAGCAAGACGGCACCTACATTCACTTTTTGCTCTTTTCCCACTTCAAAAATACCAGGTGCCCATACATCTGTGTTTATTGATGTTTTCATGCTCGAAATGCTAAATCCACGACAAGTTTTAGCTTCAACATCTATCGGGAAGGTAGTTTCATCAATATTATCCAACGTACCGTTTTTCACTTCATCTATCAATGCTTTATAACCAGACTTAGTTGGGTCTAAGTATAAGAAAGTCAATACCGGAGTACCATAACAGTTTCCATTGATTCCTGGCACCCTATTCTCATCTGCCGAATTATTTATCATATAAAAATTCTTCAACTGTCCATTAGAACCCGCGGGGCTATTGATTTGCAATGTTCCTGCATTAACACCCGAGAAGAAGAAATAAGGATTCACAGAATTATATTCACTTTCAGAGACAGCCGGTTTATTATTTGCAGAACAAGTTGCAGCCTTGTATTGGTAAGATATTGGATCTACTTTTGTTCTCCAATCCGCATTTGCATACACCAATCCAGTTTCCGGAGAGAAGAATGAAGATAATTCTTCTACGTCACGGCCTTGTGCATATACTTTCTTGTTCTCCCAGAAATAAACGAAAGGCACTTTGACTACAAATGCATCTGTCAGAGTATGCACCTCACGTCCGTCAAAATAAGAAATCTTCAATGCCATCGTATTATCTCCATCCACATAGTTTTCCGACGAAGGTACGGCAAATTTCAGTTCATTCTCTGTTTGAAGAGCAATATTACATTCAATGGTTCCCAATATTACTTTATCAATCTTATTCAAATAAGTACCATTCAGAACGACTATATCTCCTATGTTTGCAGGTTCAAAAGAAGAAGTAGTAACATTCGGTTCATAACGTGCCACGGTCATCTGCGGTGCAGATTCAATCGGAGTTTCCACCTGTGACGTACCATTGAAATATCTGAATGTAATAGCAGCTTTATCACTTTCTACATAAGGAATCTTCACTAAGATTTCATCCTCATTCTGCGAAAGTATGCTAGCCTCGTTTCCAGTAGTATGTCCTTCAGCTGTAAAAAGCACAGCACTGATTACGTTCATATGGGAACCTGAAATCAACAGTTTATTACCCATCTCTACCTCGGTAGGCATTCCCGTTGAGGAAATAGTGGGAGCCGGATATTCAATGGTAAAATTGCCTTCTGAAACTCCTTCGCCAACTGAATTACTTAATACAATTTTTCCGCTCTTTGCATTACCGGTCACTTTGAGTGATAAACGCTCATTGGACACTTTTTGAAGTATCGTGACTTTTTCTCCTCCAATTGTCGCACTGACCACATCGTCCAGATACTCTCCGGTAACTACGATTTCACTTCCGATGCTTCCACTCTCCGGTGAGAAAGATACGATTTGTGGCGCACTGACCACAACGTCTTTCATGGATATAGAATCACAACTGGTCCAAAAGATAACACATGCAAATAAGGATGCAAGGCTCCATTTTCTATATTGTTTCATATTCGTATTCATTTTAAGAGATTAATAACCCGTATTCTGTGCAATATCCGGATTGATGTTGATTACACTTACCGGAATCGGGAGGAATGTCTGCCAATCAGCAATATCATTCACGACATAGGTATATTCCGAATAGAAAGTCTCACTTTTGAAATAATTATTCACTGTTTGAGCAGCCGTACCCCACCGGAGCATATCGAACCAACGCTGGTTTTCAAAAGCAAGTTCCAGTCTTCGTTCATTACGTACGGCTTCTCTGAAGTCGTAACGGTTAGAAAGATCGGCCAACGTATAAGTTGAAACACCGGCACGTTCGCAAATCATATTCAGATATTTCAAGTTATCAGCAGACGGACCCGATATTTCATTCGTCAGTTCTGCGTACAACAATGCGATATCGCCTACACGGATAATCGGCCAGTCACTCTCACCATCATACTGCGTAGACACAGGATTTGTGTACTTCTTGCAATAACGGCAGTTACCCGTAGTCACCCATTCTTGAGTAGTCGAGTTAAAGTACTTCTGGGCAATATTTACATCCAGGCGTTTGTCTGTTGCGCCTCTCATTGTATAGGCAGTAATGATATTATCACTTGGAGTATTATAGCCGGAAGAAGTTCCTATAATCACATTTGCACCATTATTGACCGGAGCAAACATATTACCGAATGGAGAACCGAGTCCTACATTACCCGAAAGATAACGGGCTGCAAAAATGATTTCCTTGTTCATCTCATTTGTGATGTCGAATATCTTATTATATGCTACCAGATCAGCACCTGTCTGCGGATTACCTACGGCAGCACTTTCAAGTACCTCCTTGCATAACTGTGCGGCGCGGGCATACTTGGCGTCTCCCGATTTATAATGAGTCGCATACACTTTTGCCAACAATGCTTTAGCAGCATTTCTGTCCGCACGCCCCATATCTGCATCCGCCATTCGTTCAGGTAACATTCCATTTTCAAGAATCCGTTCCAGATCACCCTCAATCAGTGCATAAACCTCTTCTACCGTAGAACGCTGCATATCACGGGCTACATCTGACGGAACCTTGGAAGTAACTATAAACACAGGACCCCATAAACGAACAAGATTAAAATATTCTAAAGAACGGAGAAACAAAACCTCTCCCTCATATTGATTCCGGGTAGTTTCATCTTCTACCACATCAAGATATGAAATCGCATTATTGACACGGGCAATCGTTGCATAACAAGAATTCCAATACTCTTCCACCCATTGGTGCTCTGCCACGATAGTTCCCTGGTCAAGCTGTTCAACCAATTTCGTAGTGCTGGCGGAAGAACCAGTAGCATACATACGTCCATTATCCGAACGTAATTCAGTCATTGCCCATTCATAATACATCACGTCATGAAGAGAATTATAGCAACCAAGTACCAGATTATTCACTGAAGAAGCATTTTTCACATATTCATCCGCAGCAACTTCCGAATAGGGATACTTGTCCAAATCACAAGATACAAACAGTAATGTTACTAACAGTAATCCTATATAATTTACCTTTTTCATCGTTCACTTTCCATTAAAAGTTAATATCAAAACCTGCGGAGATAGTACTGGTCAATGGGAATCCACCGCGCTGATATCCCGAAATCATAGAGCTTGAGTATTGAGAAGAAGTCAGGCGGGATTCCGGATTGATACCCTTATAACTGCTTCCCCAAATGTAGAGCAAGTTACTACCGGACACATAGAAACGTACACCCGACAGTTTCAACTTACGCGCAGCCGTACTTGGCAATGTATATCCCAATGTGAAGTTTCTCAAACATGCATAAGAAGCATCCTGCAAAGGATAATCAGTCAAACAGATATCATATCCCAACTTCAGATAAGGCACTTTTCCGTTACCCGGATTTTCTGCACTTACCCAACGATCCTTGGTGTAAGCTTTGTTCCATTTCACTGTCTCATTGTAATAAACGTCACCATTGTAAACGTCAATTCCCTGTACTCCCTGAATCAGGAACGAAATATCAAAATTCTTAATCTGGAATGTGTTCGTGATTCCCCATGTAAAATCCGGATACGGATTACCCAAAGGAACACGGTCTTCAGGAGTCAACGAACCGTCATTGTTGGTATCTACGATACGCAATCCACCCGGTACGTCATTCGAGAAGTGAGGATTCGCATTGATTTCCTCCACACTATTCCATACACCATTCGTTTTATATCCATAAAATTGAATCAACGGTGAGCCAACTTTAGCAATGTAACACTCGCTTCTTTCCCCCTGATTGATAACCTGTTGTTCACCTCCCAGCTCCAGCAATTTATTGCGCGACAAGGAGAAATTTATATTTGTATCCCATGAAAACTTACGATTCTTGATATTGTGCGTATCGATCTGTATTTCCACACCCGAATTACGTACCTTTCCAATATTATTCCAATAATAACTATATCCGGTGAATGACTGTGTAGGCTGCTCAAACAACAGAGCACGAGTCACAGAGTAATAAGCATCTATCGAGAGATTAATCCGGTTCTTGAAGAATCCCAGATCCAGACCATAGTTGAATTCATCTGTCTTCTCCCATGTAATGTGAGGATTAGCAAGCGAAGAAGATATATTTGCCGAACCATTAACCAGTTGTCCATTACCAGTACCTGTCACATAGTTCGCACTGTTCAATACTTCAAGAGCTGCATCATAACTGATACGGTTATTTCCCGTCACACCGTAAGAAGCACGGAGTTTCAAATTAGAAATAACTTCGATATTCTTCATAAACTTCTCCTCATTCACACGCCAGCCCAACGATACAGAAGGGAACCAGGCATTGCGATTTCCTTTCGAGAACAAGGAAGAACGGTCCAGACGTAAAGAAGTAGACAAGAGATAACGACCCAAATAACTGTAATTGATACGTCCCAAATAAGACTCTAATACCACATCCGGATAACGGAAAGTTCCCGTACCATCAGTATTCCCATTCCCTTTACTTGCCAATGAATAAACAGTTGCCGCATTCAGCGTATGAACATCATCAGTAGCAAATCCTGTTGCAGTCATGGCTACTCGCTGGTTGCGAGTGGACTCCACAGTATAACCCAACAAAGCATCAATGCTATGAGCATTATTTCTTCCGAAATCAATGTGATAATTCAATGTATTCTCGCTCAACAAATCTACATAGAGTGTGCTAAAATAAGTAGCTCTGCTCTCTTCTTTATCTTTTGTCGCGTCTTTATTACCATAATAGTAAGACGGGCTAAAACGGACATTCAAACCATTGGACGTCTTGAATTGCAACCCTTTACAAAGATCAATAGTCAGATACATACTTGCCAAACCCTGCATGGACTCACTCCAACGAGAAGTATTAGCCATCACACTACGGGGATTATTATTGGCTGACGAGAAAGGAGATGATTTCTCCAGCGTCGGATTTCCCTCCGCATCCGGTGTACCGGTAGGAGTCATGATATTATTGAAATGACTACCTCTTGCAAAACCTGAATACCCTGTCATTTCAGTACTCCAATCATTATGATAAACAGGAAGAAAAGACGGAGTACGATAGAAATCTATAAAATTATTTTTCGGACGTTCTGTTTTGGTATAAGTCCCGGATAAGTTGACCCCTACACTAACAATATTCGAGAGTTTGGCATCCAATTTCGTACGGAAATTCAATTTATCCAATGAGTTCTGCAACATCACACCCTCATCTTTGGTATAGGCAGCCGAAATAAAGTACTTCGTTTCTTTACGTCCACCGGAAACGCTCATCTGCACATTGGTAATACCTGCCATATCGCGCAATCCCTCTTTCTGCCAGTCGGTAGTCCCCATCTGACTTTCCAGATAAGCAGCGCCACGAGCTGCCGCCGGTACAGACGGACCTCCCATTTCTGCTTCCTGCGTCAACAGATTCAACCACTCGGAAGAAGTCATCATATCGTGCAACTGATAAGCATACTTAAATCCCTGATAGAACTTGAACGAATATTTCGGTTTATCGGGAGTACCGCTTTTGGTGGTTACCATGATAACACCATTTGCCGCACGTGACCCATAAATAGCGGCAGAAGCCGCATCTTTCAATATTTCAATAGACTTCACATCTGCCGCATTGATAGATGAAAGTCCACCGGCTACCGGAAAACCATCAATAATCACCAACGGCTCACTTTCAGCCGAGATGGAACCTGTTCCACGGACACGGATAGACGGTGTTACACCGACTTCAGACGTTTCATTAGAAACGGTAAGTCCGCTCATAGAACCTTGCAAAGCAGTAGTCATATCACTCACAGGAGCATTAATCAGTTTCTCACCTTCCAATTTAGAAATCGAACCCGTTAAATGAGACTTAGCCTGTGTACCGTAACCGATTACCACCACATCATCCAGCATCTTCGAATCTTCTTCCAACGTCACATTGACAACGGTGCGTTTGCCTACCGCCTCTGCCTTATCAACGTAACCGATATACGAATAAACCAAAATGGTCTTTGAGTTAGGAACTTTAATGGAGTATTTACCTTCAGCGTCTGTCACAGTACCTGTAGGAACAGCAGCATCTTTAATTGTCACTGAAGCCCCGATTAACGGACCTTGTTCATCTATCACCTTACCAGTAACTACATGCTGGGAGTAAACGTTCAATGCTCCAACTAACAACAAGAGCACCAATACGACTTTTTTAAAATGCAGAAGTTTGTTCATAGATTAGCGTTTTAATTTCTGTGACAAACGTAACGATTAAAATTGGTAAACCAAAATTTTGGTCTACCAATTATTATTTATTAACAACACTAAATAAACGTCTAATAAACAGTACGTTATGCGTACCTCTTTATAAAAAGGGAAAAGAATATTTTTGCTGTAAAGCTTTACTTTGAAAGATAATATTCGTACTTTTACACCCGAATTAAGAAAGAAAACCTTTTAAAATTTTTATATCTTATGAAGGACGAAGTAAATTCGCAACCAGTTAAACTTGTCATCGAGCACATAAAAAAACAAATCGCAGAACGTCAAATTCTGCCTGGTGAACGTCTACCGTCTGAACGGAAATTATCGGAACTGCTGAAGGTTAGCCGTTCCCATGTTCGTGAAGCTTTGCAAAAGATGGAGTTGTATGGTATTGTAAAAACATATCCTCAAAGTGGAACAGTGGTTTCCGAGTTCTCCAAAGATCAATTGGATACCATGATTACCGATGCTTTAAAGATAAGCAAATATGACTTTTCCAGTTTGGTATATGTACGCGTTCTGTTAGAGATCGAGGTCTGCAAACTGTGTGCATCAAACCGTACAGAAGAGGATTTGGAGAATATTGAAAAAACACTTATCGAATTGGAGGAAAAGTTTGATACAGAGCTTCGTGTTGAGAAAGATTTTGCGTTTCATCAAGCAATTGCACAAGGTGGACACAACCCGGTAATTAGTTCACTCTTGCTTATCATTACTCCTGATATATTAAAATATTATCAAAAATATAAAGTCTGCGCTGTTCCACAAAAAACAGTTCATGCAGAACATAGAGAAATGTTGCAAAAGATAAAAGATAAAGACAAGGACGGGATGAAAGAACTGGTACTTCGCCACTTGTCCAACCTGATTGATTTTGCCAAATTATCAGCTAAAGGAGAGATCCCTGAATTCGAATACGGGCATATCTAAAAAGCAAAAGAAAGCAATAAAAAATAATAGAGGAAGACATTTGTTCTCCTCTATTATTTAATATTATAACAGCCACTCTTTCAATTAAGCTGCCGGATCGGGAGCTTCCCCTTGATTGCCGCCCGGATTTTCGCCATTGCCAGGATCAGAGCCACTATTACTGCCACTTGTTGCCACAACATCCAATGGTACATATTTTGAGATACTCATCTTATTCAACATCGTTTTTAACTGGGTTCCCGGAGTAAAAACTATTTCTCTCACTATGATATTGCTACTATCGACATCCTTAGCTTCTATACCACTTTTAGCGTTAAAAGTAGGACGAAGTGTACCGAACTCACCTAACTTCACCGTTTTTCCCTCATCCATATATCCTTCCAATGAATCAAGCAGACCATCTAAGACTAATTTAACCTGACCACAATGAGTGCTACAAATCAATGATACATTTTTACACAATTTCGAAAAATCAATCACTCCGTCACTCACCGGAGCAGCAACATACTTCTTAGTTTTGGTTTCATCGAAATTAAAGACCCTTTCTTTTACTGCATACCGTAATCCCATAATTTTAAGTTTTAAATTATTTCATAAAAATGTTGTTTTGTGATCACGATGCAAAGATACAGCAGGAAAAAACCGTCGAAGTGCTTTAATGGTGCTTAACTACTCGTTAATCTAAAATAGTCCTTTTAGACAAATATTCGTGTAAGCCACCAGCACGATCTTCTTTCCATTGGAAACAACCTCAACTGGAAGGTTAATCTTATTTGATAAGATAAGTAGCCACTACCGGATAATGATCCGATTCTTTATCTGCCCAATAACAAACATTGTACGCCTTTACTGTAAAGGCTTCATTCGGAGCATAAATCAGCCAGTCGCAGGTATAAGTCGGACTTGGAACGGGCACCGTCCACGGAGCAGCATCACTCAAACAGTTTACTGTGAAATACTTTTGAAAAACAGCCATGGTAGCAGAACCACGACGGGAGTTCAAATCCCCACCGAGGATGATTGGTTTGTCCAGTTGTTCCATACAAGCAAGAATCTCATCAATCTGTTTCAGACGGGCAGCATCTTCGTACTCATGGTCCAGATGTGTCGTAGCAAAATAAAATTCTTTGCCCTCTTTCATCACTTTTACATAACCAAACGAACGAACGTAGTCGTTTTCCTTCAATACACTCAATTTAAAGCTTTTCTCTTCCGAAATCGGAAACTTGGAAAGAATTACATTTCCATAGTCTCCTCCGGTAGGAATATCAAGTGCGTGGGCAAAATAATAATACTTCATGCCTGTCAGTACCGATAATCTTTCAGGAGTATCCCAGGGATTAATCTCTGTATTTCTTTCTATTTCCTGAAGTGAAACAATGTCCGGATCTTCCAGTTTTATAACCTCGGCTATTTTATCAATACCTTGTTTGCGCCCACTGTAAGTATTGTAAGTCATCGCTTTTACTGTAACTTCTTTCTGCTTATTTTTGTCTCTCTGCGCCATCACAGGGGACAACAGACAGCATACCAGAAATAACAAAATGCATATTCTGAAATTCATATATCGTCAATTAGTGAGTGAATGTTATCCTTCAAAACAATCTTTTTTACCTAATACCCTATTAATCCTTTTCTATCTTGCGAATCTTATGATTCCAATAATCTGAAACATACAATGCACCGTCGAGCCCGAATTGCAGTCCTTCCGGATGATTGAATTGTGCCTTATCCAATGGCCCATCCGTAGTACCGGAAGTACCTGTACCTGTATAACTTGTCACTACTCCATCAGGTGTAATTTTCGCGATACGATGCTTTTTACGGACTGCCACATAAATATTACCTTCTTCATCCAAATCCATCTGACAAGGCTCCTCGAGTCTGGCATCGTTTCCTTGCCCTTCTACAAAGCCTGTTTTATCATACTGTCCAATCCAAATATGAAGATTAGAAAATAATCCGGTCACCATATCATAATCCCCTTTATAAATCACATCCTTCTCCTGTGAACTCATATACACTGTAGTTCCTTCCTTATCGAAAAGGATACAACGGATCTTCACTTTCGATGCATTCTTTCCGTCCGCATCGGGAAGTTGTTGTCCGGTAGTCACCATCGTATTCTGTTCCGGATCATATTTGTAAATCATGGCATTTCCATGAGCTACGGAAAAAACTTCTCCCGTAACAGGATGTACGCCCACATTGGTAACACCGTTACCTAAAGACGAAGTTATCGACCATATTGCAGCAAGACTTCCAGTATCATACTGATGCGCATCATTACTCCATGACATAGTGGCAATATGTGCGCTTCCAGAGCCATTCGCATCATTAGACAAGAACAAAGTGTTGCCATCCAGTGAGAAAGCGATATTCATCATTCTAAATGCAACTCCACCCGTTGCGTCCCCACGAAGAAAAGTAGCTACTTGATTATCTTTCGCAATACGAATATCACGGTCATCGTCTTCCACAATATACAAAGTGCCTTCCTTATCAAAGGCTATAGAACCCGGTTTCCAAAGGACTGCTTCCATCAAGGAACCCTCTTTTTTCTCTGTTTTGGCAGCAGGAACATAGCTGCCGATATACGAGCTTACAATAGGAGACTGAGAATATTCGAATTCCGTTTTATAAGTCAGTTCCTGAATGTTTTCCCCCTGACCGATATATATTTTCACCGGACCGGAGCCAGAACCTCTCTGCACATTGGCAGTAATAATATTCCCCAAAGCACCTGTCACCTCTGCATCTACTCCGTTGACCGTCACTCGGATATTATCCAAGTCCGTACCAAAATGAGTACCATATAAAGTCAGGCTAGTAGACTTTCCACCTGCCGTCGGAGTATACATCGTAATCTTAGGAGTAACTTCACCTTCTCCGATTTCAGGCGTCATATCCTGCCGATTCTCATCTTCGCAACCAGCAAAACCTACTGCCCCAAGCAATAGTGTATATATAGAAAATCGTTTCAAATGATGAATCAATGTTTTCATGTTTCTATCTTTTTAGATTAATCGTTTATACTGAATGTAGCTACTACCGGAAAATGGTCTGATTCTACATAAGCATCATAATACACATCATAAGCCTTCGGAGCCATTCCTTTATCCGGGGTATACAACACGAAGTCAATAGCCTTTACCGGAACGGGAGTTCCGGTCGTCAATCCATAGTTCCCGTTCAGGCAACCAATATCAAAACGCTCATACAATATCTTCATCGGACCCGAATCAGCCAACGCATTAAAGTCGCCGGTCAATATCATCGGGGCATCCATCCCCTTCGTTTTTTCCAGAATAGTTGAAGTCTGATTGATACGGTTGGTTTCATTACCGACATGAGACAAATGAGTTACTCCGAAATAGAAGTTCTTCCCCTCTTTTTCTGTTTTCATGACTCCCATAGAGCGTGGATAAACATCTTCCACGGTCTCTATTCTCGGTAAATCATAATTCACCTCGTCGCTTATCGGATATTTTGAGAGAATCAGATTACCGTATTCTCCACCATCCACATCACGGGTTTTAACGAAGAAAGCATATTGCATTCCCGTCACCTCCTTCATCAAAGCAATAATATCCGCATTCTCCACCTTATTGGTTTTCGTTTCAAACTCCTGTAAACCAGCCAGATCCGGATTTATCTTTTTAATCACTTGAGCAATAGCCTCCATTCCTTTCTTTCCAGAATAAACTTTCTGGCCGCTGTATATATTGTAGGACATGACTTTTACCAGTACTCCATCCTTATCGTCAGGAGGAGTTACACCATCATCATCCGAACTGCAGCCGATAAACAAACCGTTTATCAACAGTACCAGTAATAAATAGAATTTATGTTTCATTGTTACATTCTTTTTTATCGTTTACCTTATCTGATATCATTCACAGTTACTTCCACCACCCGGCTATAGTTCACATACGGTTTGCTTTCCGCCGTTACCGTAGCCGCAACACGCACGTATACCCGATTCTTATTGGAAACAATCTTATAGTGATTCTCAATAAATTCGGTATCACTCATCAAGTCAATGACATGCGTACCACTGGCCTTTGTTCCCAATGAAGAAAGAGTAGCATGATTAGCATTGTTCACGTCTACTCCCGGAGCATAATTCCAGATAACGGAAACATCTGTCAGTTGCAATGTTTCGTTCGATGTCTTTGCATCGTAGGTAAGTGTCAGTTTATTATCTGCGGATACAGTAACATCAAGACTAATACGCGAAAATGGAATGGTATATAAGTCAACCTGCGTTTGTCCGTTCACGGTGACATATCCCTCACACACTCCAACAAAAGGGCCGTCCTTTGCCTGAATGCGGTAATTACCATTAAATACTTTGGTATGCTCAAATGTCCCATCCTGCCGGGCCCGGAAATCGACCGAAGCAGTAGCTCCGGTGTTCTGCTCATACAAACTCATCATCACCCCACTACTTCCCGGCACAGGCATGGGAATCGGCTCATTCGTTTCCTTGTCATAAATGGTGCCATGCACACCGCCATTCGGCGCATCATAATTGTCGATGTCATTTTCGCATGCTACCATGAAGCAGGCGAATAATGCAGTCAATCCTATATTTATTATTTTATTCATATCGGTTTTTCTTTAACTTATAATTGAACATATCAGTTGCCGTAACCCGGATTCTGCGTCATCAACGGATTTGTACTCAAATCTTCCGCACGGAAAACCGTATAATAGTTCTTTTCGAGGAAAAGACGTTTTCTCTTTTCAGGTACCCCAGTTTCAAATGTGTATTTTCCACTCTTGACATTGTAATATGGACAAAGAGCTGTACCACGGAAATTAGTCAAGCCACCTTTGCTGACATCCAAATGGGCCAGACGCCAACGTTTCAAATCCCAGTAACGATGCTTCTCAAAAGCAAGTTCCACTTTTCGTTCATGGCGAACCTTGTCAAGAGTCAGATCGCCGGCAGTCAACAGCTTGATACCTGCCCTGCCACGGATCTCATTGATATCTTTCAAAGCCACATCCAAATGCTGATTCAACTCCATACAAGCCTCTGCACGATTCAGGTAGATTTCTGCCAGACGGAACACAACCCAAGGAGTAGAAGAACGTTTTGCATCAATATCCGTATAATCCGTCAGACTTTCGTCCAAAAACTTACGCTGATAGAAACCTGTTTTGCTGGCGTCACCTACACTTAATGAACCACCGTCTTTCCCGGAAGTATTGTAAGTCTGTCCGTCGATAACTACCTTATTCTCCTTATCCGGTTGAGCGGAAGCTTCATATTTGGTTCCTATTCCATCCTGTCCGTTGATTACTCCGCGCATCCACTCTATTTTACCACCGCCATATCCTTTATAATCAGCGCCAGGCAAGTAAACGGAACCTAATAAACGAGGATCTTTATTTTTAAAGATGTCATACGAACTGTCGTAGCTAATCGCCTTTCCACCGCTATCCTTCATTTTTAGTTTACCTTCTGTACCGTCGATATATTCAAATTCCTCAACCATTTCCAGAACCGGAGACATACCACATCCCCAACCATCACCACGATATGAGAAAGGAACGTTCAGTTTATCCCACATATGCCCTTTTCCGGCAGCTACATTATACTGTTTCTGAAAAATATACTCTCCATTATCTCCGTTCACTGTCTTAGAAAAAAGATTATAAAAGTTCTGTGCCAGCTCTTCCGGATCCGTACTTGTCGACTTGTACAAGCTATATACACGAGGAACCATCTCATCCAAAATCTTTGATGAAGCTGTATAACATTCGTCAAAGTAACGCTCTGCTTCTGTCTCTGGAATATAAACATAGCCTTTGGAAACGGCTTCCCCCGTCAAGGTAAGTGTTTTAGAGTATTTGGCAATAGTACCGGCATACAATGCTGCACGAGACCACAAAGCCAATACCGCCCCACGATTGGCCCGATATTTGGCATCGCTGTTGCGCACTTCCGGCAATGATCCATAGATGGCTTTACACTCTTTGATTATAAAATCATACGTAGCTGCTTCCGTATCACGAGCCTGATACAGCGCTTGCGTATTTCCGGCGGTGTATTCTTGAGGAATAGTTTGCAAAGGCACACCTCCGTAACGTTTCACCAACCCAAAATACTGCATTGCACGGATAAAGCGAGCTTCTGCTCCAATCTCTTCTTTTTCATCCTCACTCAGCACTGAAGTCTTTTCGATATTCAGCAGGAAGTTATTTACGATACGGATCTGTTTATAACGAGTCACCATATCGTCATTAAATACATAATCGCCATAAGAATAAGTAGAATTTGATTTATCAAATGCACTCTCTTTCTGATAACTGGCCGTAGCCTCATCCGAAAGACTGGTCTGATTCGCCAAATTCGCTTTCTTGCTTCCATACCAATCATCAAACTCATCCAGCTTTAATCCGGAATCATACATATCCGCCAAAACGGCTGTAATTGCTTTCGGATTCTGCCAAATTAGATCCGGAGTGTTAACCCCACTGGTACTTTCACGATTCAGGTAATCATCACATCCCGTCAATCCGAGGATAGATACTCCGGCTATCCATATATATTTCAAATAATTTCTATTCATTGTCTTTATAGATTTTAGAAGGTTACATTCACACCAAAGTTATATGTCTTCATTTGCGGGTAATAGCGCACTCCGCTAGAGTTGCTTTCCGGGTCAACATTCTTCATCAATCCATCACGATTAGTGAAAGTCAGCAGATTGTTGCAGTTGATGTAAAAACGCACACGGTCGATAGCTGCTTTCTTCGTCAATGCTTTAGGTAGTGTGTACCCTAGCTCCAATGTTTTCAGACGCAGATAACTTGCATTGTGCAGTGACCATGAATTACCAGAACGATTATCCGCAACACCCGCTACACGAGCGGCAGGCATATACCCGGAAATCCACTTACTATAAGGATCGGTCGGGTCTTCCCGATGCCAACGGTCGGTCATGATGGCCAGTCCATTACCCAAACCCTGCTGGATAAATGGGTCCAGAATATCCCCACTGACATAAATATCATGACCTGCTGCCCCCTGAAAGAATACCGTCAGGTCGAATCCTTTATATTCTCCGGACATATTCAATCCATAATACATACGTGGAGTAGCACCATGTCCGAGTGGCTGCGTATCGTTATCATCAATAATGCCATCCCCATTATAGTCTTCAAATTTCAGATCACCTGGCATTAATGAACGGTTACCGTCTTTATCCTGAACCGGTGAATTCAAGATTTCCTCGAAACTGGAGAACTGTCCAATAACTTTCTTTCCCCAACGAATATCTTTATAACGACCGTTCGTGTTATTACGCCAATCATCATACATATTGGTAGAAGCAGCTCTCTCTACATAATCATACTTAATCCGGGTAGTAGAGAAATTAGCCGACACATTATAATTGAAGTTACCAATCCGGTTCTTATGTCCAACTACAATCTCAAATCCCGTATTAATATCAGAATTCAGATTCTCCTGCGGCATTGATTCTCCGAAAATAGTAGGTAATGATCCTACACGAGTAGCAGGAAGTCCCGAACGGTTTCTACGGAACCAATCGAATTCTACGGAAATCAATCCTCTATGATAAGAGGCTTCAAAGCCAATATTCATAATCTTTGATTCATACCAGGTCAGCCACGGATTGGCCATACCTACCGTAGTCATACCGGAAGTCACTCCGTTGCTGCCCATAATATAGCTCCCATGAGATGTATATCCATCCAGATATTGAAAAGCGTCGAAGTCTCCTTCATCTCCCACTTTGGCATACGAAGCACGGATTTTCAGGTTGTCCATATCAGGCAACAGTTTCTTGAAAAAGGCCTCTTCGGAAACACGCCACCCTAAAGACACACCTGGAAAAAATCCCCAACGGTTACCTTCACGGAATTTATAGGTTCCATCGTAGCGGAAATTGAACTCAACAAGATAGCGATTGGAAAAATCATAATTCAAACGCCCCACCAGACCGGCATGTGCCGTTTCCTGTGTTTTACCGGAGGCTTCCTGATTGGTTTTATCTCCATAATCCAAGTCAGGAATGAGTCCGATAGCAAAATCACGTGTTCCGGTCACCCAACTTCTTTTGTCATTATACATTTCCCATACCAGCATAGCACCAATATTGTGCTTCTTGGCAAACGTATTATTATAGTTCATTGAGAACTGATAAGTCGGTTTATCATAATTTTCCAGTTTCGATTCCAGATGTGCGGTATTAATCACCTTCTCTATATACTCTTCATTGGCATAATCATAAGTATATTCCGACAAATCTTTCCTCCATGTTTTCCATTCCTTATTTGTATAATCATAAGCAACCAATGCTTTTGCCATCAGTCCTTTCACCCATGGAAGTTTCCAGGTAATAGCCAATGAGCTGTTAAATTCACGACGCAGACGATCTTCATATCCGCTGTCATCCGAACTGGATACATGTACAGGATTAGCCATATCACCTACCGCTCCCCAATAATCCGGATTATCATTGGCATACATGGAATAAGTCGGGATTGCCATTTGTGCCGAACGGAACAGATTATCGCCGTTATAAGGCTTCTTGCGGTTATCAAACCGTCCGCTCAAACGCAACTCTACGTTCACCCCTTTAGCAACTTCTACACTTAGGTTTGAACGGACATTGTAACGTTGGTAGTTCCAGTCGCCCGAACGGATGATGCCGCCCTGATCCATATATCCGATAGACATATAATATTTCACCTTCTCCGTACCTCCCGTCATGCTCAAGTTGTGTGAAGTTTGAGGAGCTGAGCTACGCATGGTTTCATTCCACCAATCCGTACCTGCCGTACCATTCCGGTAAGCTTCCAGCTGCTCCTGCGAGTAAGCAGAAGCTCCGCGCCACGGATTCGCATTATGAATCGCTTCATTGTAAAGTGAAGCATACTCATAGGCATTCATCATTTCCGGATAGCGGGTCACTTTCTGAAAACCTACGTAACCATTATATTCTATCTTTGCCTTTTGCTCCGTTCCTTTTTTAGTAGTCACCAATAAAACTCCATTAGAACCTTTAAAACCGTAAACAGCTGCGGCGGCATCCTTCAGTATGGAAATTGATTCGATGTCATTCGGGTCTAGTTGGGCATAATCACGCTCGATACCATCCACAATCACCAACATACTTCCATATCCGCGAATATCAACAGAAGCTCCGTCATCGCCAGGACTACCACTACGTTGCACGGCACGCAGCCCCGGCAAACGTCCGGCAAGCATATTTGTCACACTAGGAGCTTTTACCTCCATCAACTTATCCGAAGAGATGGCAGCTACCGATCCAGTCACAGAAGCTTTCTTCTGAATACCATAACCTACTACTACCACTTCATCCAACGTTTCCGTATCTTCCTGCAAAGTTACTTTCAATCCGGCTTGTCCGTTTACTTTCACTTCAGCCGTTTTATATCCGATATAGGATATTTGCAACACTCCGTTAGCCGGAACTGACAAAGTGAACTTACCATCCAAATCAGTAATCGTTCCTATACCGGTACTCCCCTTCAACTGTACCGAAGCTCCGATAACAGGTTCTCCATTGGCATCAACCACCACACCCTTTACCGAGATATTCCGTACCGTCTGTTCAACATCTGATATCAAAGGATTTTCTGCATATACCGTGAAAGGTAGACACAAGAACGTCCCTGCCATTAAAGCTGAAACAGTAGCTATCTTCAGCCGGTCATTGAACGACTTTGAGACAACCGTGTTCATTTTACAACCATGTTTCATAGATTAAATTAGTTATGTGTTTTGAGTTTTAAATCCATATTATTATCACATATCGCTACTGCAACCTGCGAATCAGCGCAGCCATAATAGAGATATAGTTTATTTTTGAAGTAAGCCAATCCTTCTATAAATACTGTTCCGTCTTTATATTGACCACTCTTCTCAAAAGCAGCCTCAGGCACAAAGAATGGTTTATCCAAACGACCCAGTACTTGATAAGGATCATCGGCATCGAACAAAAACTGCCCTGCACAATAAGCTCCAGCTGGATATTCCGAATCTCTTTCTTCTTTATATCCGTTCTTACCATTATACAGTAGGACAATACCATCTGTTGTTTTTATGGCAGGAGGACCACACTCTGTCAAACGACTATCAAAATAGCCGCTGCGGGGTTTGGCAATTTCTCTCAATTCATTATTCTCGTTCAATACCGGTGTCCAATCTGTCAGGTTGTCGGAAGTTGCTGCACATACGGCATTTTCCCCCCAATACATAAAATATTTGCCATTCACTTTCTCAATGACAAGTTTTCCATCCTTCACCCCGGTAACAATAGAAGCAGATTTGCTCGCTATATTGGCAAAACGTCCGTTATACGCTTTTGCAAAAGCAAGTCCATGCTTTGTCCAGTTCTTCAGGTCGGTGGAAGTAGCAACTGCCAGACGGGGGAGATGACGATTCCAAGCTGTATAGAGCATTACATATAATCCATCCTCCGTCATTGCCACACGCGGGTCTTCGCAACCTCCTTCCCATTCTATTTCTTTATAATCGTCTTCGGAAGGGAATAATACAGGGACATCCGATTGTTTCATCGTCACTCCATCCGTACTTTCTGCATAGCCAATGCGGGATGTTCTCTTTCCTATACCTTGCGCTGAATTATCTTCTGCCCGATAGAGTACTACAATCTTTCCATCTTTAACGGTGGCTGCCGGATTGAAAGTATCACTCTCCTCCCATTTTACCAACTGCTTGCGCATCGGGCATTGAAAAGTAGTCGGTTGTGGAGAAATCACCGGATTCACTCCTTCCGGACGAACGAAAGGACCTATTATCCAATGTTCGTTCTGCTCTTCAACAACAGCAGATGTTTGCTTCTGACCCGAGCATCCGGCAAGTGTCATCATACTAATTAAATAGATTACAGCTTTTAGTTTTATCATACGTCATTTTTTAGTTTTTCCGAATCAGTCGTTCCTTGTTTTTCTGTCAGCAAAACTACCCTCGCTCCACAAAAATTGAGTGTACTATATTCTCAAAAGGGTATATAGGTGCTGTACAACATAATAATTCATTCGTTTGCAACGACGATTTAACGATTTTGAAATATTAGCGAATAGCTTGATTCTGTCTGATGATGTTCCGGGCTAATGGATAGGCAATCAACTGCAAAGCTCCCACCAGGATCAATGCATACTTCAATGCAAAATCCTGTGATATGACAAATGCGAGTACCATAAAAAGTATTAGTCCGAAAGCACGTCCCAGAAATAGTCCGAACTCATGGCTTAAAATATAGGTATATTCATTTCTTTTTTCGATTTTTACTACTGCATCGATGGTTTGCATCATAATAGGGTAATAAGGCAAGTCAAACAATGGCTGAAAGATCACCTTACAGAGGACAAAGATAATCACTCCGGTGGCTGAAAACAAGATTCCGTTGAACAGAGTACCGATAAAAAAGACAAGTAGCCCGGCTATAAATACCTTCGACCGGTCTTCAGGTTTGGTTATTCGTCCCAATACATAAACCAAAACAGCTGTCAGTGTACCACTGATTCCCTGTATTAAACCCAATACGCCTTCATCACCTACTAACTTCAGAACCAGAATAGCAGGAGCGGTCACCAAAAATCCCTGTACCATTCCTTTCAGGGAAGCCAGCAACAACATTTTTTTCCAAAGTGTACAAAACCGGAAATACAGAAAATTCTTCTGCACCGGATTGGCGAACTTACCACGCCATAAAACGGCTACAGCAAACAAAGTCACTATGATTACTCCAACCGTCACCAACCGATAGGCTCCATTAATATCAATCAGGCATCCCATTATTTCCCTGCCATCTATCTGACTGATAAATGCTCCAATCAATAAAGGTACAGTAATCGAAGTAATGGAAAAGAAAAAAGACTCCAGCCCGAAGAAGTAGTTACGACTATCATCTGTCGTGTTATTCAGAGTCAGCAGATAGCGATTGGTCCAGAAGAAGCCCGATGCAGCTCCAAGTACAAATCCGGCTATACCCAATTCCACAAAGCCTAATGACTTTACCAACATCATGGCAAACATCGACAATCCACTAACTAATATCCCTCCTGCATACAGCATCTTCACACTCACATGTCGCAACAAGAAACCATTCACAAATGAGGTAGTGATGATACCAATGTACATGAAAAGCTGATAAAAAGCCACCGAAACCGGTTCACTGGTATGGCGCATCACATAAGCGCCCACAAAAATCTCAACTACAGGAAGCACCAGCGCATAAAGAAGATTAGTCATCAGCAAGACCCGTACATTAGAAGTTTGCTGTTTGAAGAACTGATACTCTCTTTTTAGTTTATTCATTATCTATCTTATTTATATTACGACTTTAATGAACGGAGAATCTCTGCAATAGACAACTCCGCCCCACAGATTACTTCATCACTGGCACCATAATAAAGCCTTATCTTATCTCCCTCTACCAAATGTCCGTTGGTGAAAACTACATTCCCGAAAAATCCGGTTTGTTCGTAAGGAGCAACAGGCTCCATGATAGGTTCTTTACTTCGGGCAATTACCTTTGAAGGATCATTTAAATCAAGTAGAAGAGCTCCCAGACAATAACGGTTTTGATAGTCCGCACCATGATAAATTTCCAACCACCCTTCCTCTGTACAAATAGGTGCCGCTCCTGCACCCACGCGGGCACAGTCCCAACTATCAGGACGGGTAGTTGCAATGCAACAGTGGTTGCCCCAATGCAGTCGGTCGGGTGATTCGGCAAGCCAAATATAGTTGCCACCCAACTCTGGGCTACTCGGACGATGCAGTGCAAGATATTTTCCGTTCACTTTCTCTTCAAACAGCGCGCAATCTTTATTATGAGGAGGGAAAATCATGCCATAACGAGTATAGTTTTTCCAGTCATAAGTATGAATCAGCCCTACACCAACAGCTACAGAAGAGACTTCCGTAAACGTAAGATAATAACCATCGGCAGTAGTGGCCACCCGGCAATCTTCAATGCCAAAAGCCTCTAATGCTCCTTTACCAAAAATAGGAGGATAATCCGGCTCTTCCTTGAAGTGAATTCCGTCTTCACTCGACACCAGTCGGAGATAAGACATGGTAGTCAGATAATTCTGCCCTGCATATCCTATCACACGAGGATCAGAAGCATCCAGTTTCGGGTCATTCTCATCGAAAGAGAGCACTTCTATTTTTCCATCTTTATTATATACGGGAAAACTAATAACTCCCTGTTTCTGCACAGGCCGTTCGGCCACTCGCAGTAATAACCAAATTTTTCCGTCGAAACGGAACACACCGGGATTCAGGAAACAGGTGATTTCCATACCTTCTATTCCTGGTTGTAAGTCGGAGGGTTTCAACAATGGGTTTTGATGAAATCGTTTTGCAATATCCATTTTCAGATTATTAAATATGTGTTGTTTTTATTTCTGGTGACAAAGCTACCCTGCACAACAACGGAAAAGGTGTACTATATTCTCAAAAGGGTATACAGGTGTTGTACAGCATATTTTTATCTTTGTTTTCTTATTTTTCCTCTCTATCTTTGCGACATGATTCTACGAAAACACTCATATTTCCGCTACATCTGCATCCTTATTTATTCATGCCTGATGCCTGTTTTATTACATTCCCAGAATGTAGTGAAACAGATTTCGAATGCAGACGGGTTATCCAATAATTCAGTGAATTGTTTTCTGGAAGATTCGGAACATACTCTCTGGGTAGGAACATGGGACGGGCTGAATGCCTACAACGGACGTAGCTTTAAAACCTATTCTTATAATAAAAAAAATGCAGGATCTATCAGTAATAATGTAATCTGGCAAATTATCGAGCAAAATGACTCTGTCTTGTGGGTATCTACCGACTATGGTGTCAACCGGTGGAAACGTTCCACACAGCAATTTACTCCTTATTATTTAGGTACGCAGAACAATCCGCCCAAACAAGAGAAATCATTCCTGCTGGGTATCACTTCCGGCAAATACATTATCTGCTATGTGAAGGAACAAGGTTTATTCTATTTTGACGACCGGAAACAGGACTTTGTTCCATTGAAGAATAATCTTCCTGATGACATCAAAAATTTCGTTATTGATTCCAAAGACCAAGTATTCTTCCTCACAGGACATGGACAATTATTACATTATCAACTATCTGTCCATAGCTCTAATCCAGAACTCTCGTTCAAAAAAGAAATCAAACAACCTGCTTCCATTTCCGGCATTTATCTTTCTCAAGATTATCTTATCATTAACGATGACCGGGCATTAACTGTTTCTTTGGACAACCGCATACTGAATAGCATAGATATTCCAGAAAATAAAACGGTTTCGCAAGTTATCCGCCACAAAGAGTATCTTCTCATCAGCTTTATCGAAGGGGGATGTATCAGGTATAATCTGGAAGATAATGCTTCAATGGAATTACCTCAATTACCAGCGAAAGCATCCATTTTCACCATCTACATCGGTTCGCAGAATATACTCTGGGTAGGCACCGACGGGCAAGGAGTATTGGAAGTCTATGAACACAGTTCTCCATTCCACACCGTAAAAACTGATTATCCCGTACGTTGTTTTTGCGAAGAAGATAATGGTAATATACTCGTGGGAACCAAAGGAGAAGGAATTCTGCTGCTTGACAAACAGGAACGGCAGGTCGAACCTTATCTGTCAACCGGCAACGGATTGATTTCCAATTCTGTCTATACTATCCGAAAAAATATGTCCGGAGACATATTTATCGGAACCGAGGGAACGGGCATCAATTATATTCCACTTAATAGCAGTCAGGTAAAGAAGTTAAGCATTCCTGCTGAATATCCGACTTTCAAAGCTGTATACAGCATTCTGTTCACTCATAACGACTCACTATTATGGTTGGGCACTTCCGGCTATGGACTTATCAAACTAACCTTGCAAAGGGAAGGAAAAAGTTATAAAGTGACAGAAATGAAACAATATAAATCTCCCGGACCTTCCTCACCAAGTAATAATATCATTTATTCGGTCATTGCCGGGTATAATGAAAATGAACTTTGGCTAGGCACACGAGGCGGCGGAATCAATAAGTTCGATATCGCATCCGAATGCTTCCAACAAATTCATGAGATAGACTCTACTTTATCCCTAACCAACAATGATATACTCTATCTGACCAAAGGAGATTCTGCCAGCATTTGGATAGGCACCAGTTACGGCCTCAATCGATTATCTCCGGCAGACATTCCGCCATCTATTATGGAATATACGGATCACAACGGACTACCCAACAATACGATTCACGGTATTCTGAAAGATGAAAACGGTAATATCTGGGCAAGTACCAATCAAGGTATCTCTTTTATTAATCTATCTTCGGGAAAGATTACTAACTATTCTTCCAGAAACGGATTACAAAATGATGAATTTTCCGATGGAGCGATTTTTAAGGATAAAGCAGGATGGTTGTATTTCGGAGGAGTCAGTGGGCTGAATTATTTCGATGAGAACAAAATACGTTTACGGGACCATATTGCTACTCTAAGTTTGAATAGTCTAAAAATTAATAATACCAGCCAAAACATTTACGAGCGTATTTTTAATCATACGCTCCGGCTCGACTATGACGAACCTTACATTACATTAGGGTTCACAGCACACGACTTTATCAACAACGAGAACTGCGAATTTAGTTATCGGATTATTGACTTCGCCGATGAATGGATTTACAACGAAAACAACCCCAATATCGTCATCACCAAACTTCCTCCGGGGAAATATAAACTGGAAGTAAAATGTACTAATGGTGACCGTGTATGGAGCAATCAGATCTACTCTCTTCATCTGGATGTCGCCTATCCCTGGTGGCTAAGTACTACTGCCTTTATTATCTATTTTATTTTAATTGCTATTGCTATTTATATAACACAGTCTGTCATCAAGAATCGTATCCGACTGAATCGCCAGATTTTACTAGAACATATTGAAAAGCAAAATCAACAACGTATTCATGAATCGAAGTTGAACTTCTTTACGAACGTGGCACATGAGTTCTTCACTCCGCTAACACTGATATATGGTCCGGCACAGCATCTGCTGGAAAAAGCAGACCTTGACAGTTATACGAAAAGGTATATCTACATCATCAAGAACAATGCCGACCGGATGCAGAAACTCATCAACGAACTAATGGAGTTTCGGAAAGCAGAATCGGGACATACGGCTATCTATACAGAGAAAGTAGATATCCAGCTACTCGTTGATTATGTGTCAGACAACTATACTGAAATTGCTGAAGAGAATAAAATAGACTTTAGTTTCAAAAGTAAAGAAGTGTCGTCTTTTACTACAGACCGGAATGCACTGGAAAAAATTATATTCAACTTATTATCTAACGCCTTCAAGTATACACCATCCGGAGGATATATCCGGGCTGAAATAAGACAGAATGCCACTACCGGAACATTACATTTCCGTATACGCAACTCTGGTAAGGGATTGACTGAAAAGCAAACGAGCGAAATATTCAGTCGCTTTAAGATTTTCGAGAGCAGTAACCTGAAGCACGCCGGAAGTACCGGAGTGGGTCTGAACCTAACCAAAAGCCTGACTGAATTATTAGGTGGAGAAATCACTATAGAAAGTACTTTGGGAGAATATGTAGAATTCAATGTATCCCTGCCTCCTATGCACGTGAATTCCGAAAAAGAAAGTCAGCCTACAGAAGAAGAGACAGAGATCAGTGAAATGCTTTTCATTCCTAAGCAGAAAGAAATTACCATACTGATTGTAGAAGACGAAAAGAATATCCGGGAACTGTTGAAAGATATTCTGCTTCCCTACTATCAGGTTCGCGAAGCTGCCGATGGAGAAGAGGCGCTGAAAGAAGTAGAACAAAAGCAACCGGACATCATTATCAGTGATGTATTAATGCCCAAACTAGATGGCATTACACTGACAGATATATTGAAGTCTAATGAACGGACAGCGCATATTCCGGTTATTCATATTTCTGCCAAAAACTCTATTGAAGACCAGATCAATGCCTATAATCACGGGACAGATTTGTATATCCCTAAACCTTTCCATCCAAGACATGTGTTGAGTGCGGTAGAGAATATGATTAATAAATACTCTCTGATGAAAGAGTATTTCAAATCCGGCCGTTCCTCTCTTATTGTAAGGGATGGGATCACCATGCACAAAGAGGATGAATTATTACTGAACAAGATTATCAAGTTCATTGAAGATAATATCGACGATGAATCCATGAATCCGGATTCTCTTGCAGACTTTATAGGAGTAAGTAAAGCAGGATTGTACCGCAAACTCAAAGAATTGACTGAAAAAACACCAAGCGAGTTTGTCCGTACCATTCGTTTAGAGTATGCCGCTAGCCTGCTAAAAACAACTAAGCTCACCGTTACCGAAATTATGTATAAATCAGGCTTCTCGAACAAGTCTTATTTCTACCGGGAGTTTGCGAAATTGTACAATACATCTCCCAAAGAATACAGAAGCGAACAAACAGAAGAAAAAGATACTAAATAACCATTTAACAATAAAAAGACAATGAGAAAACTTTTGATTGTATTGACGCTCTGTGGTGTGTCAATACTGAATGCGCAGCAACTAAATGTAGCCTCCTACAACGTACGAAACAGTAATCCCAACGATGCCAAAGCGGGAAATGGCTGGGAACAACGCTGCCCGGTACTTACCCAGTTAATCACTTTCCATGACTTCGATATTTTTGGAGCACAGGAAGTGAAACATAATCAACTGGAAGACATGCTCAACGCTCTGCCTGCGTACAACTACATAGGTGTAGGACGGGATGACGGCAAGACAAAAGGAGAATATGCTCCTATTTTCTATCGGAAAGATAAATTCAAGCTACTCAAGTCCGGCAACTTCTGGTTGTCGGAAGACACTACAAAGCCAAATAAAGGATGGGATGCTGCTTATACCCGCATCTGCACGTGGGGAGAATTCAAAGACAAAACCGGTAAGTTCAAATTCTGGTTCTTTAATCTGCACATGGATCATATCGGAGTGGTAGCCCGCCGAGAAAGTGCCAAACTGGTTATTAGCAAAATTAAGGAAATGTGCGGCAAAGATCCCGTTATACTGACAGGTGATTTCAATGTAGACCAAACCAGTGAAAGTTATCAGGTTCTTCATGAATCCGGAATATTATCAGATTCTTACGAGGTAGCTCAAATGAGATATGCGACTAATGGGACATGTACAGGCTGGAATCCGAATACATATACTCCGAACCGTATTGACCATATCTTCGTAACCCCCAATTTTACTGTAGAGAAATACGGTGTATTAACAGATACTTATCGCACCAAGAACGAAACTACTGGAAAGTATGAATCTCATATTCCTTCGGATCATTTCCCGGTAAAGGCAGTATTAAGGTTTAATAGAAAGTAAAAAACTGTATTATGATAATATTATTCAGGATAATATCAAACTTATTTCTTATGGGCTATCATAAAGAAAATATTATCAATTATCCTGAATATATTTTCTGAAAGTAATCACTTTTCGGAACAGCATACAAAAGAAATTGATTGCTGACTCTAAGCATTAAGTTGTATATCCAATACAAAACATCTTCTTTATTTCACATCATCCCACGCATCCGTCCGAAAAGGAAATGCAGCCAATCCAAAAGTATTACGCAGTAAGACATTTCCTACATAGTTACGAAAAGCATACCGCACAGCTATCGGTTGATTGACTTGTTCACTCCAAACTCTCACTGTGGGTGTACGATCTACAATTTGTGCTTGAGCCGGATAAAATTTCTTATCAGCTCCTGCAATCTCAAATCCTTCCAAGTTACAGAATGCCGGCGTTAATCCGGCAGAAGCATTATCAAAAGTGACAATTGCCTTACCCTCTAAGTAATCGACTTTCGTCATCGTCGGCCCAGTAGGTGGAAGTCTACAAATGTTATATGTTTTAGTTAAAGCCAGAGTAGCCAAACGAAGCCCTACTATGTCTTTTTGAGGTGGATGAATACAAAACTCATCACCAATGTCGGTAGTAGAAACCATACCGGAATTGGGTATCGCTTCAAGAGCTTTTGTCTGCGCTTCTCTTAATAAAGCTGCATCTGTATCCTGACTATCTTTATACTTATGAGGAGCAATCTGGACATAATAAAAAGGCATATCCGGTGCTTCCCAAACCTCTCTCCATAACTGAACCATAGCAGTCATCATCGGAGCATAACAGTAATAGTTGAAGATATTCGACTCCCCTTGATACCAAAGGAAACCACGTGCGGTAAAGTTCCTCACAGGCCACAACATGGTATCGTACATGCACTCCAAGCGATGATGCATTTTTAATTTCGAACTTCTGACAGCCTCTATGTCTACTCCATCAATAGAAGCTAATGTTTTCTCATTCATCCATGATTCTATCCGGGAACCTCCCCAGCTACTAATAACCAGCCCTACCGGAATATCGAGCACTTCTGTGACTTGTTTTGCAAAGAAATAAGCAACCGCACTACAAGTCATGACCGCTTCCGGTGCCGATACCTCCCATTTTCTCCCTTCAAAATCAGTTCGTTGCTGTACATCTTTCGTTCTTGAAACAGCAATAAAGCGGATACGGTTACGATAATTACCAGCATGCAGAATTGTCTCCAATGAACGATCAATAGGCTGTCCCGTATTTCCCATCATACGCATATCCATATTAGATTGACCGGAACAAATCCAAACCTCCCCTATCAATATATCTGAAAGGATAACCTCCTCTCCATCACTAATTGTAATGAAATAAGGAGTATAGCTTGCCCCAGGAGTATTCACCTTAACCAACCAGGCTCCGTTCTTATCCGTTAGTACCTGATAAGTCTGATTATTCCAGGAGGTAGTAACAGTAACTTTCTTATTATCCGCCCATCCCCACAGTTTAACGCTACTATTTTGCTGGAGTATCATATGATCTCCCATCATAGCAGGTAATTTAATCTTTCCCTGTATAAAAGATGAAAAACAGAAGCATAAAATCAAAATACTTAGAAGCTTTTTCATATTGTTCATATAAAGTTTGGCCCAGGATTACATTAAAATTGTACCCCTGGGCCAAGATTCGTTCATATCCGTTAATTCATTACCAAACTCATATCGTCAAGGAACGGCTGTTGATTTCCATTTCTTCTCCAAACAATATATACATCTGTCTTATCAGCAGGCATAGTGAAAGTATAAGAAACTTTCTTATGCTCATCAGAACTGCTTAAAACGCCATCGGAAGCCGCAACAAATCCAAAAGTAACTTCCGGAGCCAATGGATTGGATAATGTCGGTATGTCCGTTTCATTAATCACCGCACCAAGCCTGATATTTCCCGGCTGAGGCATTTCCACCGCTGAAGGAGTCTTGAACCAGAAGGAAAATGTATAAGACTTGCCTGGAGTCAACCCTTTCACCTTTCTCCATAACCAGTCTAAAGAATTGGCAGTTTCGTTCTCACGCATACGTACGAATAAATAAGATGATCCGGTATGAGGTATAGGCGAGTTTGCAGCAACCCGGACGGCAGTGGCACTTGCTCCGAATTTACCAATCCCCTGACTATCCGATCCACCCCATTCTCCAAGAGCCGGCCAATATTTGTTGGTAGTAATTCTCTCAAAGCTGTAATCTTCTTCAGGAGTATCCAATAAGTTCACTCCCCCCATTGCTTCAGTTTGCTGAACAATATCTACACTTTTAGTGATACCCTGAGCAGTAATAGTAATCTTTCCTTCCCGGATCACATCACCCCCATTCTTTTCCACTACAAAATTCAAGGTTCCATCCTCCAAGCCCGCGGTTTCGCTGGTAAAACTAATCCACTCTACATCGGTTGAAGCCTCCCAACCGACATTACAAACGAAAGATATAGAGTTTCTTCCACCCTCAAAATCCAGTTTGATAGGACTTTTGGTAGTGATGCTTAACTGTGGCGTAGAAGTATCTCTATATTTCTGATGAATATTCAATCTTTTTTCCAATTCACCGGCCACTATCTTAATCACACCCATTCTGTCCACCCCTTCATCATTTTTAGTAACCTTTGCATTTATGGTAGCACTCTGACTGCCTGCCTTAGCATCCAAAGTAATCCAAGCGGCATCTGTTGATACCTGCCAGTCCAAATTACAAAGGAATTCTATCGGTATAGTTCCCCCATAAGTGCTAAGAGCTTCAATATCTTCCGTTATGATATAAAGCGTCGGTTTGTTCTGTATTTCATCATCATCGTCACATGATTGCAAAACTCCGGCAGACACTCCGAATAGCCCGATGCCTATCATTATCATAAATGACTTTATCCAATGGTCTGAAATATATTTTCTCATAATCTATCGCTTTTGAATTATTCATTAATTTCTGCTGAAAGAAGCCGGGTATATCCCAATAAGTCCATATATGACGACTCTCTGTTGAATGTACCCGAGTTTATCAATTGCCTGATAGGTTCGCTATCCGGATAATATCGCAACCCCATTTCATACATACCCGGATTATCACCGGCTTTTGTCATACGTTCCGTTTCACCACAATAATATCCTGACTTTATACATGAATCCATAGACCGGTAGAAATCACTGTAATACTCAAAACAGTAACGTAAATTCTCTCCGGTCGGAGCTGTATACGCAAACAAATCCAACCCGTTATTATAGCACATACGAGCAGTTGTAGACAATAATGTGAGTGTGAGATGCGTATATTGCAATCCCTTTAATGGCCCTGTGTCGTGACGGTAACGATCATAAATTTCCCCCTTCACAGGAGGAGCCGAACCTGCTTTTTCTCTTGAGCACGGAGTATCGCCATCCATCAATATACAGCCGCTTAACAGTTCTTTTACATCCCTTGGGTTTGCAGGAGAATCAATAGCGAACTGAACCAATTCATCATCATCTGTAACCAGTCCGAGCATCAGTATTCCCATTGAATGGGCTACAAGATGATTCTGGTAATATTGCTTATTAAAGTAATCGTTATCTTCCCACAAATTGATACTAATCATCCCTTCCCTATATAGCACCTGTAACCAATCTGTTATATTCTTCTTTGTCTCATCACTCATGATATTCTCCGAAATCAGCATATCATAAGCACAAACCATTGGATACATACCTCTGGTAAGATACATCGCACTGCCCGCATCAGCCACATAACTAATGTCTTTACACGCTTTCGCCCAAGCCTCTATTATTTCAATTGATTTCCGGGCATATTTTTTATCCCCTGTAAACCAGTATGCCAAAGCCAGATCGCGGGAGTTTGATCCGGGAACATAACTCTCTTCAATAAACTTTGTAGGATCTTGTCCCGTATAAGGAGTCGCCGTATAAGTCAGTGCATTGTTACAGCGCTTCATCAGATTGTTGTAGGTCGTTGTTATACTTGCCGAACTGTTGCCTTCAACCATTTGTTTTATATTCAATAATTCCTCTTTGGTATAAAGGATAGAAGGATGTTTATGTTCTATATCAATCGTTTTTATAGATTGTCTGATTTCTATTATCTTTATGTTACCTCCACAAGTAATAGAGAGCTTTCCCGTACGATCCCCTCCAGATGTATTTTTCTCTATATGAATCTTTATAATTGCATTGCCGCTACCCTCTGTCGGCCCCCCAAATGTTATCCACGACACATCTGATGAAATTGTCCAGTTATCATAGCAAATAAACTTAATCAATTCTTCCCCGCCACCATATCCAATACTAACGGCATCATCTGAAACTAAAGCTATTTCCGTATTCTTCGCATTATCATTACACGCCATAAGCATCTGTGCTAACAACAGCAAAGTCAGGATGATCGAATGTTTATATCCTAATTTCATATTATTTTCGTTTAATAGTTAACGTTCTTATTCCATATAAAAAACTTCTTCCGATGGAATACTGACAGGTGAATTATCCGGATTAACTGCCATGATATCCGCCATATAGTCCCACCATTTTTTCACGATTTCATTATCGCCCATATCTTGCGAACCTGCACCATCATTCTTCTGCACAGCATACAATACATTCGTTTCCTGATCCCAGAATATAGAATAATCGGACACTCCGTTCGCCTTCAAAAGCTTTACCAGTTCAGGCCATATTTCGCTATGCCGCTTTTGATATTCTTTTTCAAAACCGGGTTTCAAATACATTTTAAAAGCTTCTCTTTTCATTGTTTACCTCCATTTGTTTACTAAGTACATACAAAAAACGGACAAGTTACCATCCCGGATTATTAGGTTTCAGAGCCGGATTCCGCTGAATTTCTTCACTTGGGATGGGCCACAGATAATCTCTTTCCGTAAACTTACGGGTAAAGCGAATCTCTCCGGTAAAGTCTTTCTCCTGACGATTATTCAGATATTGCACAGCCAACCCCCAACGTCTTAAATCACTGAAACGATGTCCTTCACCAACAAGTTCCACAGCCCGCTCGTGCATAATACGCTCGAACATATCCTCTTTATCTGAAACCTGTAACCAGACCGGTCCGCTATTTAATGCCGGCATATTCGTTGACTGTCTTTTTCTTACCTTATTCAGTTCAGCGACAGCCTTGTCCAATTGGTTATCTTCATTATAAGCTTCAGCCAGCATCAATAATACATCTGCAAAACGAATGATAGGGAAGTTGATAGGAGTGTAATTACGATTGGTGATAGCACCACCCATATCTTCAATCGGGACAAACTTCCGGTAAAAATACACATTCCAGCCTCTGTCATTCTGAATAAAACCATTGGCCACCGTAGTACCTGCCGCAATCGCATACAATTGCTTTTTAGCCCCTGTTCCCACTATATAGCCATTATAATAAGAGTAAGGAACAATCAATGACTGCATCATTCTCGGATCTCTTCCTCTGTAAATCTCACCTAACAGAGTGGTATCAGGGATTGTTTCCAATTTCTGTTTGGTCGAATTCAAGGTTGCCTGAAACGCTTTTTTCTTCACTGCATCACTTTCATTATATCCGGGAATATAATTATTCCAGTTAAACTTCTGTCCATCCTTCTCTTCATACATATCCGCCAAAGTTACCGACGGCATACAAGTAGCACGACCACCGCCATAAGAGCCGCGTGTTCCATACAAAGTACAAAGCGGCATACCATACAAATTGTCAGTAGTACCTTTATTTTGAATGGCAAATACCGTTTCATTATCATTAGGAACCGGTCCTGCCGAAGTGAACAAAGTCAGATAATCCGGATACAATTGATAACCATACTGATTGGTTTTGTTATATACAATTTCCTCAAAATCGGCAATCGCTTCAGACCAATTCTTTGTATAAAGATATGCTTTTCCACGTAATGCATAAGCCGCTCCCTTTGTCGCCCTTCCATAGTCGGAGACCGCCCATTTGAGAGGAAGGTTTGCAATAGCAAAAGTCAGATCTTTAATAATGAAATTCCAAACTTCCTCTCTTGAATTACGAGGCAGCAACATTTCATTGAAAGATTCGGAGACTTCCCAACTCTCATCATAGATAGGTACTCCGCCAAAAAAATCAGCTAAATGGAAATAATACAAAGCCCGCAGAAAATGAGCTTCTCCCAAGACGTTATTTTTCACCTGGTCGTCAATTGACATACCCGATACATTCTTAATAACGGTATTGGCACGCTGCACACCATCATAAGTGTCCCGCCAATTTTGCACCAGGAAATCATACGCACCGTTATATGTGCCCTGTTCAACAGGTCCGCCCGGTCCGTGACCTATATCCGAGTAAGTGTCGAAAAGAGGCATATAGCCATAAGCACCATAATCCTTCAGTTGGGCATATACCCCCATAACTCCCGATTTGGCATCGGCTTCCGTTTTCCAATAGTTATTTTGAGCGACCTTATCATACGGAGCCACATCCAGATCATAACAGCTGCTGAATCCCAGTGTCACGGCAACCGCTACCATAATATAATTGACTGTTTTCATAATCGTATTTTTTAAAAGACTACATTCACACCTACCGTTATCTGCTTCATCGTCGGATAAGTTGTACCACTTATCTCCGGATCAATCCCTTTATAGGAAGTAAAAGTTAGCATATTCTCCAAACTTGTGTATAGTCGAAGTTGGGATATATCCAGCTTTTGAAGAAGTTTCTTAGGAATCTTGTACCCTATCTGAACATTCTTTAATCGCAAATATGACTTATTCTGAACCCAAAAATCACTCGGCTGGGCATTTAACGTATTCAACCCGGTCAGTAATCTGGGATAAGTGGCATTTGTACGCCCTTCCCGCCAGGCACCTTCGGCTATTTCTTTGTTGATTACATCTCCATAATTAATATATCCCATATAGAATTTATCTTGCCAATATACCTGCAAACCGGCATTTCCCTGGAACAAACAAGAGAAGTCGAATCCATTCCATTCTGCCCCTAAGGAGAAGCCATACGTCAGACGGGGAGCAAGTCCATGCCCTACTGCATATTTATCATTATCGTCGATGACACCGTCACCATTCAAATCTTTATATAAGAAATCGCCTTTCTTCGGAGTTCCATAAGAAGCAAACGGGTTAACACGTTGTCCGGTAGCAGGATCGACCGGTGCGTCTTTAATCATCTTTTCAACAAACAACATATCTTCGTCCGTTTGAAGAATCCGGTCTACCGCCAATACATATTGAATATTGATAGGATAGCCTTCCTGAATCATGTTCGTCCCCGAAATCGATCTTTCCTCTCCTTTAAACCGGGTTACTTCATTATCTATGAAAGTAAAATTACCACCCACAAAATAGTTTACTTTACCAATCCTATGATTCCACTTCAGATTCATCTCCATACCTCTATTCCGCACTCTTGCTGCATTTTGAGTAGGGATAGACGCATTACCAACAAGCAATGGTGCCGGCAGATCGATAAGAATATCATGTGTATCTTTATTGAAAAATTCTATTGTTCCATCCAACTTTGAGCCAAAAAGACTGAAGTCAAGTCCGATATTGGTGACATAGGTCGTTTCCCATGAAACCAACGCATTAGCTAACTGTATCTGTGCCAACCCCGGCACAACAGAGTTTCCTAAGACATAATTATCTTTATTGTACACAGACTGGTATTCATAATTATCTACCGCATTATTACCCAATGCACCCCATGAAAGCCTCAACTTCAACATATCCAGCCATTTAATTGAATTCATAAAGTTTTCTTCCGACATACGCCATCCCAAGGAGAAGGAAGGGAACGTCCCCCACCGGTGATCTTTATGGAAGCGGGAAGAACCGTCCCGACGAATATTCCCTTCAAACAGATATTTGTCCGCCCATGACAGATTTATTCGTCCGAAATAAGAACGCATCACCCAGTCTGTGGCAGCCCCACTTGTTTCAGAATCCCCGGTGGCACCATTAATGACCGACAAATTATCTGCAAGAAGATCGTATCTCTTCGCCTCAAACCATTTTACATTATCCTTTTCCTGACTGGCTCCCGCCAATATGCCTACATCCAGCTTATCAAAAAAAGTCTTCTGATAGCGAGCTACCACATCAGCTACATGATGCGTATTAGTCCAATTCTTATTCCTTACAAACGTTCTACCGGCTGCCATCTGGGTTATTGTGTTGGATTGAAAACTCCAACGGTCAGCATAAACCGGAGTCTCTTCCTCTTGCAGATTATTACGGCGATACGTGTAAGAAGCCTCTATATTTAAACCTTTGAAAACCTTTATATTCGCCCAGAAACGGGAAGTGAGATTATTAACTTCAATATCTCCCTGATACATATTCAGATGATAAAGAGGACTTTGTACCTGCTGATTTTCCTCCGGATTCTCGGCAGATCCATACCTGCCATCCGGATGCCGGTAGACAATACCGGGACTGGAGATGTTACTAAAAAGCGAACTCATGTATTTGGAACCCATCTCGGCATTTGATTTCAGACCGCTGATATTCATCCCCATTGTAATCCAAGGCTTTAGTTCGGCATTCACGTTCAGACGGGCAGTAAATCTCTCATAAGCCGAATTCTCCACAATACCCGGATTGTTCAGATAAGCCACAGAGCCAAATGCTTTCAGTTTCTGGTTTCCGACAGAGAATGATAAATTATGATTAGTAGACACCCCTGTTGAAAAAACTTCATCCTCCCACTTTGTGTTCGGATACAAGTAAGGTTCATTGGGGTGAACTCTCCATTCCGCTATTTTCCGTTCCGAATATACCGGCATTGCCGTCGGGTCAACATTATAAGCCGCTTCGTTATAATACTCCATATAATCGGCATAGTTGTATACAGTTTCAATTGTATTCGAAGGTTTCTGGAAAGAAACATACCCATTATAGGAAATCGACGCTTTGCCTTCCGAGCCTTTCTTGGTCGTTATTAAAATGACTCCATTGGCAGCTCTTGAACCATAGATAGCAGAAGATGACGCATCTTTCAGTACAGATACTGATTCTACATCCTGTGGGTTAACCTCATTTATATTTCCTTCTGCCCCATCAATAATAATCAATGGCGAAGAATTATTCAGAGTTCCCTGTCCTCTGATAAGCAAGGTAGCTCCATCGTTATTAGGACGGGCTGATCCCTGATTGACATACAGTCCCGAACTTAATCCTGCCAATCCGGTTGAAAGGCTGGTCATCGGGCGGCTTTCAGCCTGTTCTGCCAGATTCACCGTAGATACCGAACCTGTCAGATTCACTTTTTTCTGGGTGGCGTATCCTACTACCACCACTTCTTCCAGTGTTTTCCCATCCTCAACCAGAGTAATAGTCGCTCCATTAGCCTTTGATGCAATCATTTCCTGAGAAGCATATCCCATATAAGAAATGACAAGTATATCTTTTGCCTGAACATTGACAGAAAACCGCCCCTCTATATTAGTGATAGTCCCCGTTTGCTTCCCTTTTACCTGAACGGTAGCTCCAATCAGGGGCTCATTGTTCACATCTACGACTTTACCGCTTATATTTAACGGATCTTGAGCCCACAGATCTCCTATCGGGATCATGAGCATGAACATAATCACATATAATGAATATATTCCTTTACTGATGTTTCTCTGTTTCATAGATATTAATTATTAAAGATTATTTTATTCAATACAGCGTCCATGAGTCAAAACCACCGGACCTAACAAATGCAGGTTATGAGCCGTACGATCATTGGTACGCAAAACTTCATTAAAGACTTTCTCCTCCGGATAACGGGCATGCCCTACCTCCCACAGTGTAAATACTGATTGATCGTTGTAGTTAATCCAAGAGTCTTCACCTGTATAGAATCCTCCCTTGATAGAAGCATCTTTAGTGATATAAAAATCAGCATAGAAGAGTAAAGGCAATTTAATACTCTCACCGGTAGGAGCTACATAATGATGAAGATCCAGCCCGTTCAAACGTCCCATTTCTGCTGCTATCATTAGCAAATTAGTCGATAATCCTGCATACTGTAAGGCTCTGTTCGGCTTCGTAGTCTGTCCGTAATGAGTCAATGCAAAATGCCTGTAACGATCCATTATCTCTCCATCTTGTGTTGGCCATGAGCCGGGTTCACCACAGTAAGGCGGTTGTCCTTTCATCAAAATGATACCCTCAATTACCTTCCTTACCCGTTGGCGGAATTAAAAAGATAATATATTGATGTTTAAAAAGTTGTGCAT
>DXOJ01000838.1 GCA_019412865.1 Bacteroides sp.
ACTGTTTCCGTACAATATTCCGCAGATGGGCACTTTTTAAGGGACGACTAATTATATACTTTTGCTTTCAAGACATCAAAATGATATCTTGAAATTGATGATTCCTCAGTACAACAGACGTGTTGTTCAGTATCCCATAACCGAAAGCGAATACTTCCTCTTATGCCATTCTTTCTGTTCAATCAAAAGTTTCTATTGGGAAATTAAAAAATAAATGTGATGAAACTATTTTATAATCTACAAAGGGGCGTGGGTTTACTTGTTTTTTGTTCTATCTTGCTTAGTGCTTGTGTGAACCATATTTCGGAGGAAGAGGAGGATAGTGTTAATAATGGAGATATTCCATTGAAATTTATTGCCGATATTCGTGAGTCAGTTAGTACCCGTATGGCAAATAATAACTTTGCTGAAGGGGATGAAGTCGGCCTGTTTGCTCTTGCCGGAACTACTACAATGCAAGAAGAACGTTATGTGGATAATCTTCATTTCATACGTTCATCCAATGGTGAGTTTGAATCTAACGAGTCAGTATTCTATCCGGATGATGGAGTTACATTGAATTTAATCAGTTATTATCCTTATCAAAAGAGTGGAGTGGCGATAGGAGAAAGTACAATGCAGGTGGCAGTTGCGACGACCCAAAATATTTCCGACGATTATTCACATTCCGATTTCCTGATTGCTTCTAAAGAAGAGGTGTTAGCCAGTAAGGAGGCGGTCACTCTGACCTATAATCATCAGTTTTTTCGTCTGAAAATTGTTCTTATTCCTGGAGAGGGGGAGAATCTGGAAGATATGTTATCCGTTAATCCTACGCTTTCGGTGAGTGGCTTTTATACTAAAACGAGTTATGATTTTCAGAAAAAGACTTTCTCTGGTTATTCCGAAGAGAAAGATATTACTCCTGCAGGAGAATGGGAGATAAAAGATGGTCGACTGATAGGAAAAGAATTGATTCTGATACCTCAGGAGGCGACTCCGGGATACCAATACATAGCGTTGGAAGCTGCAGGAAAATTATATACCAGTCTATTACCATCTACTTTGCAATTAAAAAGTGGAAAGCAGCGCGAATTGGAAATAAAGTTTGTATCAGCCGAAGATGTATTAATGAGTAAAGTGAATGGGGAAATCGGAGATTGGGACGGAACCGAAATAGATCATACAGAATCGGTCACGCTTCATAAATACATAGATGTTTCGAAGTTGACTTTTGAAAAGTCGAATGTGTATAAAGTGTTACATTCAGGAAAGCAAGTAGCCGAAATATGTAAGGAGTATCTTGTTACTTCGGAATTTTCTTCGCAGGCAATCGTTGTCTATCCGATGAAAAAAGATGGTAGTGTGGACTTATCTCAAGGTGTTGTGGCACAGTTACTAGGGAAATCCGGAAAAGTGAATGGAGGAAGCGTATCATGGAATATGGAAGATCACTCATTGGCCTATGTTGACGGAACTTTGCCGATTCGTAATAATGTATATGTGATGGCAGACGGAACCGTTTCTTTATCCGTTACAATGGCAGATGACATACTACCAGTTTTGGCATTGGAAGATATCGTTCGTGATGTACGTGGAGGAGTCATTCATAATTATCCGTTAGTGAAGATCGGAACTCAATATTGGATGCGGGATAATCTGGAGGTATCTTCCTATGTCGACGGTGAAGCACTTCCCAGACTGGATGCAGTGACAACGAATGTTGTCGGATATCTGCAATCTGCTACGGAACACTATTTTTATACAGCTAATGTAGTACTTTCTAATAAAATTCTACCTATTCATTGGAGTATACCGGATTGGAAAGACTGGAATATTTTAAAAGATTATCTGAATGGAGAGGCTTCTTTGCTGAAATCAGGTACTTGGTTACCTTTGAAAGCAGGAGAACAGGTACAGCCTGCAACTAACTTATCCGGTTTTAATGGAATACCTGTAGGAATGTATGTGGGGGCTTTTCAAACTGATTACGAGAAAAAACATCTGGCATATTGGACACTGGATAATGCGAATGCCGCTATCGATACTAAGGTTTTCTATCTGAAAAGTGATACGGATATCATTGAAGAATCTAATGCAGGTATTGATACAAAAGCCTTTGCCATTCGTTGCATAAGAAAGTAAATCGACGAAAAAGGCTTCTCTTTTCCATAAATTGCTTATATTTGGGAAGTAAAACTAACTAAAAGAGAGAACTATGAAGAAGATAATAAACCCCTGGAAAGGTTTGGAAGGGTACAACTGCTTTGGTTGTGCTTCCAATAATGAAGCCGGATTAAAAATGGAATTTTACGAAGATGGTGACGAAGTGGTAAGCATTTGGAAACCACGTCCCGAATATCAAGGCTGGATTGATACCTTGCATGGCGGTATTCAAGCTGTTTTGATGGATGAAATCTGTGCCTGGGTTATACTTCGTAAACTACAAACCACGGGGGTGACGTCGAAGATGGAAACTCGTTACCGGAAATCGATTGATACCAAAGATTCTCATATAGTACTGCGTGCGTCTATTAAAGAGGTAAAGCGTAACATCGTTATTGTTGAAGCAAAGTTATATAATAAGGATGGAGAAGTATGTACAGAATCAGTTTGTACTTACTTTACTTTCTCGAAAGAAAAGTCGAAAGATGAAATGCATTTTTCGAAATGCGATGTAGAATCGGAAGAGATATTACCATTAATTTGAAATAAAAACTCAAGTTTTTGTGATAAATGTTTGGAAGTATCAAACAAATGCTTTACTTTTGTCGCATTAAATAAAAGAAATATGAAATATACAGTTGCACATCATCATCATCATTTTCCTAACGAATAACTCGGTGGGCGTGATTGATAGTGTGTATAACTCTATAAAGATAACGAAGGCTTACCGAATACGGTAAGCCTTTTTTTATTTCTGAATTGTTCGAATTGTAAATCATAAAATAATAAATAAAATCATGTTAAGAATCGCAGTACAAGCCAAAGGACGTCTCTTCGAAGAGACAATGGCACTTTTAGAAGAGTCAGATATCAAGTTAAGCACTACTAAACGTACCTTGTTGGTACAGTCTTCTAACTTTCCTATCGAAGTTCTATTTCTTCGTGATGATGATATTCCGCAAACGGTAGCTACTGGGGTAGCTGATTTGGGAATTGTTGGTGAGAACGAGTTTATGGAAAAGGAGGAAGATGCAGAAATCGTCAAACGTCTGGGATTCAGCAAATGTCGCCTGTCACTGGCTATGCCGAAGGACATTGAATATCCCGGTTTGTCATGGTTTGAAGGCAAGAAGATTGCTACCTCTTATCCGGTGATTCTTCGTAACTTCCTGAAAAAAAATAATGTAAATGCTGAAATACATGTGATAACCGGTTCGGTAGAGGTGTCTCCGGGTATTGGATTGGCTGATGCCATTTTTGATATTGTAAGCTCCGGTTCTACTTTGGTCAGCAACCGTTTGAAAGAAGTGGAAGTTGTAATGAAGTCGGAAGCATTGTTGATTGGCAACAAGAACATGAGCGAAGAGAAAAAAGAAGTGCTCGAAGAATTGCTGTTCCGTATGAACGCAGTAAAAACAGCCGAAGATAAAAAATATGTATTGATGAATGCTCCAAAAGACAAACTGGAAGAAATCATAGCTGTATTGCCCGGTATGAAGAGTCCTACAGTGATGCCATTGGCACAGCAAGGCTGGTGTTCTGTTCATACAGTACTTGATGAAAAACGTTTTTGGGAAATCATCGGAAAACTGAAAGGACTGGGAGCAGAAGGTATTTTGGTACTGCCGATTGAAAAGATGATTGTATAAATAGATAGGAACGAAAATTCGTTCCTAATAAAATATGAACCATGAAATTGATTAAATATCCCTCAAAAGAGCAATGGACGGAACTTTTGAAACGTCCGGCACTAAATACGGAAAGTTTGTTCGATACTGTTCGTTCTATTATAAATAAGGTAAGGACAGAAGGCGATAAAGCGGTATTGGAATATGAGGCTGCTTTTGATAAAGTAACCTTGTCCGCACTTGCTGTGACTCCTGAAGAGGTTCAAGCCGCTGGGACATTAGTAAACGATGAACTGAAAGCTGCCATTTCTTTAGCTAAACAAAACATTGAAATATTCCACTCTTCCCAGCGTTTTGTCGGGAAGAAAGTAGAGACTATGAATGGGGTAACTTGCTGGCAAAAATCAGTGGGAATCGAAAAGGTCGGCTTATATATTCCGGGTGGAACAGCACCGCTTTTCTCAACTGTATTAATGTTGGCTGTCCCGGCTAAAATTGCAGGATGCAAGGAAATCGTACTTTGCACGCCTCCCGATAAAAATGGGAATATTCATCCGGCTATCCTTTTTGCTGCGCAACTGGCAGGTGTCAGCAAAATATTCAAGGCTGGTGGTGTGCAGGCTATTGCTGCTATGGCCTATGGAACGGAGAGTGTCCCCAAAGTATATAAGATATTTGGTCCTGGCAATCAATATGTGACAGCCGCCAAACAGTTGGTAAGCTTGCGTGATGTAGCTATCGATATGCCTGCCGGTCCTTCAGAAGTGGAAGTTCTGGCTGATGCATCTGCCAATCCGGTTTTTGTGGCAGCAGATCTTTTGTCACAGGCAGAACACGGAATAGATAGCCAGGCTATATTGATTACCACTTCCGAGAAACTGCAAACAGAGGTGATGGCAGAAGTGGAGCGTCAATTAGCAGAACTTCCCCGTCGTGAAATTGCAGCGAAATCACTGGAGAATAGTAAATTGATTTTAGTGAAGGATCTGGATGAAGCATTGGAACTGACTAACGCGTATGCTCCGGAACATCTAATCATAGAAACGGAAAACTATATGGAAGTGGCCGAACGTGTGATAAATGCAGGTTCTGTCTTCTTAGGTTCGTTAACTCCCGAGAGTGCCGGCGACTATGCTTCCGGAACGAATCACACCCTGCCGACCAACGGTTATGCCAAAGCCTATAGTGGTGTAAGTCTGGATAGTTTTATCCGTAAGATTACATTTCAGGAAATTCTCCCGGAAGGAATAAAAGCTATCGGTCCTGCTATTGAAGAGATGGCGGCTAATGAACAGCTGGATGCACATAAAAATGCCGTCACAGTTCGTCTGAAAGCAATTCAAAATTCATAATTTAAAACTTAAAGAAGTGAAAACGTTACAAGAACTAACCCGGCCGAATATCTGGAAATTAAACCCCTACTCTTCGGCACGAGATGAATATAAAGGAGTTACAGCCTCTGTTTTCTTGGATGCAAACGAGAACCCCTACAATACGCCTCATAACCGCTATCCGGATCCTATGCAGTGCGAACTGAAGACGTTGTTGTCGAAAATCAAAAAAATATCCCCTGAACATATTTTTCTTGGAAACGGTAGCGATGAGGCCATCGACTTGGTTTTTCGTGCATTCTGCGAACCGGGAAAAGATAATGTCGTAGCCATCGACCCTACTTATGGTATGTATCAGGTTTGTGCCGATGTGAACGATGTGGAATATCGGAAAGTATTACTGGATGATGACTTCCAGTTCTCTGCCGATAAACTGCTGGCGGCTACCGACGAACACACCAAATTGATTTTCCTTTGTTCGCCTAATAATCCGACAGGAAATGATTTGCTCCGTTCTGAAATAGAAAAGGTGCTTTGTCAGTTCGAAGGATTGGTGATGCTGGATGAGGCTTATAATGATTTTTCCCAGGCTCCGTCTTTCCTCGAAGAGCTGGATAAATACCCCAACCTTGTCGTATTCCAGACCTTCTCCAAGGCTTGGGGATGTGCTGCAATTCGCTTGGGAATGGCTTTTGCTTCCAAAGAAATTATAGACATTCTTAGTAAAATCAAATATCCCTATAATGTCAATCAGTTGACTCAAAAACAAGCTATTTCTATGTTGCATAAGCACTATGAGATAGAACGTTGGGTGAAAACATTGAAGGAAGAACGTGATTATCTGGAAGCGGAATTTGAAAAACTTCCATGTACCATCAAATTGTTTCCTTCTGACGCCAACTTCTTTTTGGCTAAAGTGACAGATGCTGTGAAGATATACAACTATTTGGTCAGTGAAGGAATCATAGTGCGTAATCGTCATAATATTTCACTTTGTTGCAACTGTTTGCGTGTAACTGTCGGTACTCGTGTAGAAAATAATACCCTACTGGCCGCCCTTAAAAACTATCAAGGATAATTTATGAAGAAGAAAGTATTATTTATCGATAGAGATGGTACGTTGGTAATCGAACCTCCCATTGAT
>DXOJ01000839.1 GCA_019412865.1 Bacteroides sp.
CTATAACGATCCTATTCCGGGTGAAACTTTCACATATCCCGAATTCAAAGGATACTTTGGTGATGTTTCCTGGATGAATATCCAAACGAAAGAAGGCACTATCAGTCTGACAAACGAAACTCCCGACACGTATATCGGAGTATATCAGCCTCGTGATGGCCGCGACCGTTTGCTTTATACTCTTCCCGAAAGCGGAATCTCTGTCCTGAACGTGATTCCTCCGGTACGTAATAAAGTAAATTCCACCGATTTGTGTGGGCCCTCTTCACAACCGAAATGGGTAAATGGTCCACAAACCGGACGAGTCATTTTCCGGTTTATGTAAATGAATCATATAAAGGTATCCACATTGCGTTGGGTACCTTTTTTATTTGGCCTTCTCACCGATTTTTCAAGGAAAAAGGCTATAAGTGGGGAATAATCATTATTTTTGTTTCGTTTTATACATTCAGATAAATGAATTCTTTCCTATGTACACAATACTAATTATAGAAGATGAACCCAGAGTTGCAAGTTTGCTGATGAACGGGCTGGAAGAAAATGGTTATCAGGCAATGGTGGCTTATGACGGATTGATGGGGTTACGGCTTTTCCAGGCCCATACATTCGATTTGGTCATATCCGACATTGTTCTGCCCAAGATGGACGGATTTGAACTGGCGAAAGAAATTCGCAAAACCAATCCCCATATCCCTATATTAATGTTGACGGCATTAGGATCAACGAATGATAAACTGGATGGTTTCGATGCCGGTGCAGACGATTACATGGTGAAACCCTTTGATTTCAGAGAGTTGAACGCCAGAATCAAAGTACTATTGAAACGTGTGACGGGCAATACACAGGAATTGCCGCAGGAACTTGTTTATGCAGATTTACGTATTGACCTTCAACGTAAGGACGTAGAACGAAACAGCATATCCATAAAACTTTCTCCTAAGGAATACAACTTGCTGTTATATATGGTAGAAAATGCTGAAAGAGTATTGAGCAGGGTTGAAATAGCAGAAAAAGTATGGAACACCCATTTTGATACAGGAACGAATTTCATAGATGTATATATCAACTATCTCCGTAAGAAGATAGACAGGGATTTTGAACCAAAACTTATTCATACCAAAGCCGGAATGGGTTTTATACTGACTGATAAGTTATGAAAATCAGAACAACACTGACCCTACAATATGCAGGGCTGACAGCTGCGGTATTCTTCATATTTGTCATAGCCGTCTACTATGTGAGTGAACATTCACGTAGTAATGCTTTCTTTCGTAATCTTCAAAGTGAGGCTATAACCAAAGCACATTTATTCCTTAAAAATCAAGTAGATGCGCAAACTATGCAGTCTATTTATCTAAATAATCAGAAGTTTATTGATGAAGTAGAAGTTGCTGTCTATACAACCGATTTTAAAATATTATATCACGATGCACTGCAGAACGATATTGTCAAGGAAACACCGGAGATGATAAAGCGAATTCTGAAACAGAGGGATATCAATTTCTATGTGGACGAATATCAGGCAGTAGGATTGGTGTATCCATTTGAAGGTAAAGATTATATTGTTACCGCTGCCGCCTATGATGGTTACGGATACGCCAATCGGGATGCGCTAAGAAATATACTCATCCTGTCATTTATCGGAGGATTAAGTGTATTGGTGATTGTGGGTTATATCCTGTCTCGAAGCACTTTAAAACCAATACGCAGCATTGTCAAAGAAGCGGAGAAAATCACCGCATCGCGTATCGATAAAAGACTGCCCGTAAAAAATGAACAGGATGAACTGGGAGAATTAAGTACGACATTCAATGCTCTACTGGAACGCCTGGAGAAGTCTTTCAACTCACAGAAGATGTTTGTCAGTAATGTATCTCATGAATTGCGTACTCCCATGGCGGCCCTTACAGCGGAATTGGATTTAGCTTTATTGAAAGAACGTACCTCCGAACAGTATCAGATGGCTATTGGCAATGCTCTTCAAGACTCCCACCGAATTGTAAACCTGATCGACGGATTATTGAACCTGGCAAAAGCCGATTATCAGCCAGAACAGATAACAATGGAAGAAGTCCGTCTGGATGAGCTGTTGCTGGATGCCAGAGAACTGGTATTGAAAGCGCATCCGGATTATCATATCGAATTAGTCTTTGAACAGGAAGCCGAAGAGGATAATGTACTGACAGTCATCGGAAATAGCTATCTGCTGACTACCGCCTTTGTAAATCTGGTAGAGAATAACTGCAAATATTCTTCCAACCGTACTTCATCAGTCCTGATCGCCTATTGGGAACAATGGGCAATCATCCGCTTATCCGATAATGGTGTAGGAATGTCCGATGCAGATAAGGAAAACCTGTTTAAACTGTTTTATCGTGGAGAAAACAAGAATATTGCTCCCGGAAATGGTATAGGCATGACCCTGACACAAAAGATTATTCACCTTCACAAAGGCGAACTTACCGTATCTTCCCATAAGGATGAGGGCACTACCTTTGTGGTAAAACTCCCGCATATCTAAGAAATTCTAATCGTTTTCTAATACCACTCTAATCATTCTCTAACAGCTTCCTTGTGAAATCCTTCTTACTTTTGCATCGAATTAATAAATGCAGTTAGTAACTTAAAAAAATTAGAGA
>DXOJ01000084.1 GCA_019412865.1 Bacteroides sp.
ATCCAAACGCTGATCTATAAAAGTACCGGTAAAGCAATACTCTTTCAACAATGAGTTTGTAAGCTGAAAGTCAACTTCAAATCGCTTGCTTAAAATCCTTAAAGCATCTTCAATCGGAGTGTCGCGGAAAATAATCTTTCCGCTTTTCCATGCTATATCCGATTCGATGGAAGTATCCGTACATACCAACTTTTCACTCCCGAAGTCATATACCACTTTCTGCCCAGGAATCATCATATGCACCGTCTCCTGACCTTGTTGGCGGCAATGGAAGTTCACTTTACCCGTTACCAGACTGGCCGCTACGAAATCGTCTTTCGGATAAGCATCCACATTAAATTCCGTACCTAAAACTTCCAGTTGCACATTATCTCCCACGTTAACCAGAAATCGCCTTCCGGCATCCTTCCTTACTGAAAAATAAGCTTCGCCCTCCAGTTCGACTTGTCGGTCACTCTCGGTAAAACGAACCGGATATTTCAAATAGGAAGCAGAGTTCAGCCACACTTGAGAGCCATCCGGTAAAGTAATCTGCGAAATCATTCCGGGATTTGCACGGATCTCAACATACTGGTCTACATCGGCATCCTGACTGAAAAAGAAATAAAGAGAAGAGATTAGCAATGGGATGGACAAAATAGCTGCAACTCTCATTGTCCATTCCCACCAACCTCTTTTCATCCGTTTAGACAATCTCTTATCAACCTTTACTAATGCCTTTTTTGCATCTACCTGACTCAAAGTTTGTACAACATCGGTTGCACGATATAGGTATAATATCTGTTTGGCAGTTTTCCTGTTTTCTTCAGAGAGAGAAATCCAAGTTTCTACCTGTTCTTTTTCTTCGTTCTCCAATACTCCGGAAAAATACCGGAGTAACATGGCTTCATCCATTGCTATATTTAATTCTCTATTCATTTTTCCCTGTTTTACTAATATGACTGGAAACTCGCGATAGTTCCTAAACGAAAATGCAACTTTTTTTAGAAAAAGCTGCATTATTTATTTTAAACCACTGGAAATCAATACAATTTATTTAAAAAGGAAATAAGGGAAAATAGCTGCAATCAGTGGCAAATAATCTTTGAGTTCTGTTCGAAGAATCTTCAAAGCCTGCTGAATACGATAATCTACAATCTTGGTAGATACATTCAGCTCCTGCGCTATTTCCTTATAGGTTTTATCTTGATAACGACTCATTTCAAAAGCAACACGATATGTTTCCGGTAACTGTGCGACTGTTCTTTCTATTTTCGTCATCAATTCTTCGGCAATATAAAAATCAGGATCTTCAAAAGTCCCCTGCATTTCTGTTGCCAATACATGTTCGCAGAAACGTTTTTTAGTATAGTTCTTATCAATCAATGCCAGACATTTGTTTTTGACAGACTTGAATAAATAACTTCTTAGAGAAACTTCTATCACCTGAAACGATCTGTTTTCCCATAACCAGACCATTATGTCCTGAACGATCTCTTCCGCATCTTCCATGGACACATAATATTTGCCAAAAGCACATAGCACAGGGTAATATTTCAAAAACAAGGTATTAAAGGCTTCCCTATCCCCTTTTTTCATTTGAGAATAAAGCTCAAAATCTTCTGTCATCACCAATTTATCCATCTAGTTTTTACGATTTTAAGGAATTAACCATGCTATTACATGACGGCAAATATAGGCAATAAAATATTAAATGGGATACCTTTACCACATTTTTCAATTCAGATATCAATTAATGAAGGGCAGCCAAACGAACGTAGCGTGCTTCCCGGTAATCTTATTTCAAATCCTCAAAATAAGTATCGAGCAGACTTCTTGCAGCTATAAACGAAGTCAGGTTACCTTTCAATACCTGCTGTTCTTTTTCTAAAAGCATTGTTTCAATCTTCGGATTATGATAAAAGCTGTCACGAAGTTGTTCATTAATGCTTTCATACATCCAGTATTTACTTTGTTCGTTACGGCGATATTCAAAATAGCCGTTTTCTTTCACGAAGTCAATGTATTCGTAAATCATGTCCCAGACCTCCTTCACTCCCAGGTTATAAAAGCCGGAGTAAGTCAATACTTTGGGAGTCCATCCGGATTCAGGCGCAGGAAACAGATGCAATGCATTACGGAATTGAGTGGCAGCCAACTTGGCACGTTCCAGATTATCTCCATCGGCCTTATTGATAACGATGCCGTCCGCCATTTCCATAATACCACGCTTAATCCCTTGCAGTTCATCGCCCGTACCGGACAACTGAATCAACAGGAAGAAATCAACCATCGAGTGAACAGCCGTTTCGCTCTGTCCCACTCCTACGGTCTCCACAAAAATCTTATCGAATCCGGCAGCCTCACAAAGAATAATCGTTTCACGTGTTTTGCGTGCCACTCCTCCCAAAGAACCGGCTGACGGACTAGGGCGGATGAACGATTTAGGATGTACGGAAAGCTGCTCCATACGGGTTTTATCTCCCAAAATACTGCCTTTACTACGCTCACTGCTAGGGTCGATGGCCAATACCGCCAGTTTGCCCCCCTTTTCGAGCACGTGCAGACCGAATACATCTATGGATGTACTCTTTCCCGCACCGGGAACGCCGCTAATACCAATCCGGATCGAATTTCCGGAAAATGGCAGACATTTCTCAATGATTTCTTGTGAGACAGCCTGATGTTCAGGCTTTACGCTTTCAACCAATGTCACAGCCTGACTCAATATAGTGACATCACCTTTTACGATACCTTCTACAAACTCTGCTACTGAAAGCTGGCGTTTCTTAGGTTTCCGCTTTAAGTAGGGATTCACAGATGAGGGTTGCTCAATGCCTTTATTGACAACAAGCCCCTTATATTCTTCACTATTTTCAGGATGTTCCATAATCATAGGATTTAGCGTTTGATATTGATTTCGACTTTCGGGCGTAACGGATCATTTGTTATCATCAGGACACGTAAATGATGCTTCTTATTACCTACGTCACGCTTACGAATAGTTACTTTGAGCTTCGTCATTCCATCCGGAGGAAGGACTGTCTTCTTCAGGCTCACTCCTACCGATGAATTGAATACCTGCAACTTACTGATGACTAACGGAGTCTTTCCGGAATTAGCTATCAATATATCATGGCTTACCTTATTCTTCTTTATCAACGGGATACTAAGATCAATATCCGTTTCCGAAATGTGCATGGCAGGAGCGTTCAAAGAATCTTTTTCCGTCATACGTGAGAAGTCGGGAAGAAGAATGGCCGAAACCGGTATTTCATTATCTTCGCTCACCTTATCACCGGAGAAACGGGAAAGGTAGACAGAAGTCTGTGTCAATCCGTAATCTTTTAGCTGGCTTGCATCCAGCGTCAGTTTGATAGTTCCTTTCTTGCCTTTCAACAAGACTTTGGGTTCCGCTTCCATTTTCAGATAAGGAGGCAGATGCATCAATACCGGTTCGTAAGGACGATCCGAAAGATTGGCGATATCAAAGGTCAATGAAGGCTGCTGTCCGCGATAGACATCGGGGAAAGCAAACTCATCACGATCTAAACGAATATTTCCGATTGTATAAGGAAGTAGCTTTGTATAATCTTTTATTTCCTGCACTACTTCACCGGTAAACTTCAGATAGACCAAGCTCGGACTGGCATTGCTATATATTCCTATCGACTTTTCAAAATGTCCTAACGCTTTTGCGTCAAAAGAAGCTTTTACGACTCCTTTTCCTCCCGGAGCAATCGGTTCTTTGGTCCAGTCGGCCACGGCACAGGCACAAGAGGTTGTGACGTTGGTCAGTACCAATGGCTGGTTTCCCGTGTTAGTGATGGTATATTCCACTGTCACCGGACGTTTCCACTCAATTTGTCCGAAGTTATGTGTCTCTTTATTTGAAGAGATACGAGGTTGGGCAACGGCTGCCAAAGCGACAGTAAGTAAAGATAATATAGATAGTAAACTACGTTTCATGCGATATTTTTTATTTTGGTGCACAAATGTAGGGGTTTTAGATGAGTTTTTCACCACAGATTACACAGATTAACACAGATTGGGAAAAGACTTTACTTAATAGCAGTCCTTGTAAGCCCCTGTTTATAAGAAAAAAGTTCCTCACCGACGAAGGATGCCTTCCTCGGTGAGGAACACCCTCTTCATCGGTGAGGAACGCCTCGCTCGTCGGTGAGAATAAAAATCCCCTGCCGGAACTATTTAATAATAATTGTCATCGAAGCAGAATGCGAAGCGTATTCCGGTGCATAAGCACACTGCATAGTTGCCAAACCTGTTTCGTAAGTTCCTGCACGACTGACACGGTAACTATATTCCAACACGTATACACCCTTTCCTAAATGATCGAAGAAGAAATTAGTCGATGCATCTTTGATGTCTACGTAATAGCCAAGCCCGTTGTTCCAACGATAACCGGAGATACTGCCGATCGGTTCGAAACAAGCGCCCCGCTGATCTTTCAACTGTACAAAGTCCATCGGACGGTCTACGCGGATGCTCAAACGGGAAACGACTTTATCACCTACCTGAAGAACCGTTTTGGCAGTAATAGGCTGTAATTGAGGCACGTTATTCATCGTACGCTCCACATACAACTGTTTCTCAACATTCAGGTCGCCGCCCTGTTGTTTCACATCACTGACAGGAGATTCAAATTCTGCATACACAGCTCCCCAAGCAATACCCGGATTTCTCTTTTCCACTTCAATCTTGCGGGCATCCACCACATTCTTCTGTGTGAAAGAACGTTTGATATATCCCAATCCAGGAACAGTCGTTTTACTTGGACTAACAGTTTCCAGCACTTCATTAGCAATCACAATCCGTACATCTCCCTGATTGTCGAGTAAATTAGCGCCCTTCATCAGCAATGCAAATACCGCATCGGCAGTAGCTACCGGAGAATTCCACTGTTGTGTCTGCTTTTGCTTCAACAACCAAAGTTTCATTTCTTCCACTGTATCGGTATTGCCACCTGTCTGTTCCAGCGCTTCCATCACATCTACATGAGCCTGCATCTGCATTCCGCCCCATGTATATGGATTCTCGTTGAAAGCAAAGAACATTCCCTGTTCATCTGTCTTCGTCAGATGTTCTTTCAGAGAAGCGACAAATTCCTGCGCTTCCTTCTTGCGTCCGGCTTTATCAAGCACAATGGCGGCAATCGCTTTTGTATCCATCGAAGGAGAAGTCAGCAATTCTCCTACCTTAGAAAGATAATAGGTATAAGCCGCTTTATTGGCTGCGGGTACCTGCTCTCCCGAAATAGCGATGAGATACAAATATTGCAGAATACTGCCCGAAACGCCAGTAAACTTCACACCGTCTTTCTGTGCTTTCAGGATTTCCTTATACTCGTCCAAAGCTGATTGATGAAGGTAAGCGAAAGCCTTCTGTTGCAAGGAAAGAGCCGATCCGCTTAATTTCTCACCTGTCAGCATAGCCAGACGGGCATTCAGTTCGGCGATATAGGTAGTTACAGATCGACTCCCGTTCATTCCTTTATACCAGGACCATGCCCCATTTGAGTTCTGTAACTCCTGCAATCGAGTCAAAGCTGCGATATTATTACTACGGATGTTATTCAAATCAAACAAGGTGGCGATGCGCTCTTTCTGTTGCTCTTCCGTCTGTGCTTCGAGTACCCAGGGAGACTCGGACAAAATGATATTCTTCACTTCCTGATTCTTTTGCAGATTGCTCAAGAACGTTTCTTTCGTACCTCCTTGCAGTTTCCAACTTTCAAATACCGCTTTGATCTTCGGCTGACTGTTCATGATAAACGAAGCCAATGTATTGGCATAGTAGGCAGTCGCCCAGGAAATAGCGTTATTACTTGTCGGAAGACTCAATGAAGGCAATGCCTGAACGGCATACCAAGCCGGGTTTCCTGTAAATTCAACAGTTAGTTTACGATCTGTGGCTGTTTTACTTTGTTGATTGAACAGATGATCGAGTGAGAAAGTACGGGTTTCTTCTCCACGCACTGGCATTGGAAGTGTCTCCACCAAATGCTCTTTATTGCTAAGAACCGGAAGCAACTGTTGTTCTCCATCGCTGAAAGTACCACTGTCGGCAATCATCCGGCATCCCACTATTTCGTATTTATCACTAACGGTAAACTGGAAGTCCACACCCATTGTCTTTCCGGCAGCAAGGCTGAATTTCTGTTTTTGTGTACTGATAACCTTCTCTGTCATCGGGTCAAAAAGGACCAGACTGACCGTTCCGGCTTGCGGCTTACCAGTCATATTAGAGATAGAAGCTGCCAGAGAAGTCTTATCACCCACACGCACAAAACGAGGGAGATTAGGAGTCAGCATAAATTCTTTGCTTGTGGTAGCTTCGCCATCCAATGTTCCCGTCAACATTCCCTTTGTATGAGAATATCCACGGAAGTTCCAACGCGTCAAACTTTCGGGCATCGTGAAAGAGAAAGAGATCTCTCCCTGTTCATTGGTGCGAAGTTGAGGATAGAAGAATGCTGTTTCTGCTAAATTGGTACGCAAGTCGGCAGATGCTTCGGGAAGCATTTCGTTGTCAGATGCCTCATCCGCTTTTTCTTCCATGGGTATCATTTCTGATTGAAATTCAACATTAGTCATGGCATCAGCAGCCATAGCCGATTTCATCTTAGGCGCATTACTCCTTAAAGTTGCAACATCCAATGTCGAAACGCTACCTGTCACCGTCAACTTTCTCGTCGAGCCATATCCTCTCACTATTACTTCACCCATTCCTCCACTATTATAATGGTCCGATAGCATCACAAAATGGTCATACTCCAGTGATGGCACTTTGAGACTCTTCGTATTCCACCAATAATTGAATGAATTATTACCGGAATATCCACTCATCCAATTAGAATATGGAACAATCTGATTATAGTAGATTTGGAAATTCTGTTGCCGATTCCATATTTTATCCAAGGAGGCATCATACATCGTTGCCAGCATTTCCGCATTGGCAGCCTGCCCTTGCGGCGTTTTAATCGTCAGTTTCCATTCCTCCTTTTGTCCCGGACGCAATTTATCACGGAACACTTCCCACTTCATAGTCAGCGTCTTGTCAGGAATCCGTTTGGTCAGCCGCACCTGTTCCTGATAAACCTGTCCGTCTCTCACCATACAGAGATTCACAAAGACACCATCCCCATAACTTTCCCGATATGGATACTCGAAACGGACAATTGTATCTGACAAATTCAACGTCTTGCTCTCCAACAATTTATCACCGGAAAATACATTCATCATCACATAAGCATCTTTTTTCGACGTACCGAAACAGAACACGGCCGGATGGGCAGCATCAAATTCCGTATTTGCACCATAGAACCACATCGTCGTTTCTATGGGCGGACGTTTGTCCTCGACAGAGAAAAGAATCGTGTTGGTGTCAGCAGTCACTTCCTTGCCCTGATTGTCTTTCACTGATGCTTTCAGCACATAAGGTCCCGATGGAAGATTCTTCCAGTCGAGCGTCATGTCTTCATTAGAAGTAAAGGTTCCCGTTGCAACCGGTTTCTCTTCCAGCTGCTTAAAGTCCTTGTCTTTGGCAGGGTACAAGTAATAATTCCCCTTCACCTCCACAGTTTGTCCATTCAGGTTCTGCACTTTAAACATAGTTTCGAAGGGTTGATCCTTGCAAGTCTTATCTTGCAATTCCACCTGCAAAACCAACGAACGGTTTCCTGCCGAAATCACGTCCGTAGAAGATTGTGTTTCACCTGCCACGTTGGTAACAGTGGCCTCAATGGAATAACGATAATATACCTTATCGTTATTTTTATAAGAGTCACTTTCCTGCAGACGAACCGGTATCGTGAATTCTCCATTCTCATTGGCCATCACTTCGCCGGAAGCAATCTGCACGGATTCCGCAAACCGCCAAAGGCTGTATGCAGAACGTTTTACCGTATATTTCACCGGAAGATCCTGAAGCAGCACACCACTATAAGATTGTACCTTACCCTTCACCTGTACCTCATCACCCAGTTTGTAACTTCCTTGTTGCTTTTCAAAAGTGATATCAAATGTCGGACGTTTATAATCTTCTACCCGAATGCTTGTACGGCCTCTTCCCGCTTTCAAAGAGAACATTCCGTTCAGACAGGCCGAAGGCAATGCGAAATCGGTGGTAAACGAACCGAACTCATTAGTACGTACCGACTTCTGCCCTACTTCCTGATTGTTTACATCCAATAAAGTCACCGTATATCCCTTGTTCGGAAGTACATTCGCCGTATCCGATTGTTGAGAATAAGCAATTCCCTTCACATACACAGTCTGTCCGGGAAGATACAAAGAACGGTCGGTCAATAAAGTCATATTTTCAGTCACTTTATCTTCGTCGCCGTAATATCCGTAACTTCCTGCATAAATGCCTTGTTTCGGCATTGCCGTATCCGTCCCCTTGGAAGCTTTCAGATAGCGGTATTCAGATTTCCAGGGAAATACGACCTTACCCTCTTCGTTTGTCGTAAACTCCTGCAACACTTTTTCATCATTACTGTACATTGTCACTTTCGCATGGGGAATGGGATGCCCTGTCTGTCCATCCAGCGTCACCACTTGATACTGTTTTTCCGGCAGACGGCACGTCAGCACTTTGAAACGTGTTACATCAAACTTGCTTTCACTATCTCTCTTCGCACGAATATCCGGTATGATACGCATCACGTAAGATCCAAGTTCAGGAGCTTTGAATGTAAACACAGTGTCCTGCGTCCGATAATCTTTCGGACGAAGCACAGCGTAATATTGTTCCTTTATCAGTTTCTTCGCCTGATAAAGACGGACAGTGAAACCATCCAGATTTTTGTGTGAGACCCTTAATTCTATCTCTTCGTTCGGAAAAGCCAAATCAGATGCATTAACATTCAAATAAGGAGCCAATATCTCTTCCCGAAGATTTTTCAAAGCATTGATTCTGCGATAGCCCGGATAAAGGCGGATTGCCTCATCGCAAAGCTGCAATGCATTGAGCTGCTGTTGTTTGCCAATAGTATATCGGGCTTCTGCCAAATAGACTTCGGCACAGATGGGTTCGGAAGCATACTTGTTTTTCAATGTGTACAAAGCTTTCAGATAAGTATCTTCCGTCAGTACCGGAAGTTCGCCCTGTGCCTGGAGAGGTCGAATATTCCGATCAGCATTCCATCTCCATTCCAGATAGTTAAGTGCTGTCAACACATAACCTTCTTTTAATCCGGCTGCTTTATAAGCGGAAATCATATTTCTATAAATAGCTATTATATCTTGTTTTACCGGATTCACAGTACCGTCATTAGTAATCCTGTTACCCAGTTCTTCCACCCGTTGCAGTGCTTCAATGCTACGGGAAGCCAATAAATGATACATATCATGGTGATAGTATTCGCTCGTTTCTCCCAGTTCTACAAACGGAATATAGTCGCGTGAGGATGTTTTGAGCAGCAATACAGAATCGGCCAATGCCTCCTTTATATTTGTCCGCACTTTTTCGATGAACATATTGGCTGTCCATTCACGTATATCGGTGGCAGGTGTCTGGTCTACAATTTCTGTCCGTTGACGGAGTTGCCACTGGTTACTGGCTGCATAATCTGCATAGATTCCCGCTATCAAAGAGTGTAGGATGGCGCGATCCATTGGTTGGTCAGTCTGTTTCACCCATTGTTCCAGTCCTTTTAAATTAGCATAAAGACTGTCGGGATTCAACATTTCCCGATATTTCATCCGCCACGTATATGCTTTGAGCATTTGTGGTGAGTTTTTCTCTTTTTCCCCTTTCTGATAAATCTCATCAGTCAGTTTTATTACTGTCTTAGGCAAGCTCTTTTTCCCCGCTTGCTCCACTTCTTTCCATAATTTGTCGAAAGTTTGTGCTTGTACTGCCGGAATCACTCCCAACCATAGCAGCACCATCATACAAATCTGCTTTACTTTCATAATCTTTCTAGTTTAAGTTTGATATAAGTCTCACTCTTATAAATAACAAAGTAAGGAAATAAAGTTTAAAGATTTGTACTTTTTAGCTTAAAAAAAGCTTTTATCAAGCTACCAGCCCTATAGCATATTGCATAAACATTAGCCTATTAATCAACTCACTTTGGAATAAAATAAAAAGTCCAAAGGCTGCCACTCCGTTTGTTGTTTAATTGAAAAGTTTATCTTCTGCAATAAGATTAACCTATCTCTTACAAGTTCAAAAATGCAAAAGTATCTTGCACCTTACACTAATCCTGTGATAGTTAATTGATATACAGGATTTGTAGCAGTACAAAAAACAACTTTATGTAAAATTTTAGATATAAAAAATGGGGATATCGTATTTAATAACGTATCCCCACTCTAAACTTAGTTAATGTACTTGTTCTCATTTCTCAATTCTGTACCCCCATGAAAGCATTTCATTACGACCTACTTCACTAAGGATTTTTCTAACTAAAGAACTCATTTTCTTTGCCATAATCTTTAAACCTTTAAAATTACTAATTCCTGAAAACTAAAAAATAAAACTTACTTGTTTGGTTTGGTATTAATTGTTGAATATCCCCAAACATGTACATCGGCTTCGCCGATCTTTCTAAACAATCTTTTTAAACTTTTCATTTTGTTATCCTCCTAATTACATGTTTTACAACACAAAAATACAGCCTTTGTTTATACATTGATCTAAAAAAGAGAGAAATTTATGTTTTATAGCATATTTCTTGATTTGCATCAATTAATTTATTTGTTATACAGTAGAATTGTAATATACGCTGCAATAAATATGACAAAAGGCACAGATGAAATAT
>DXOJ01000840.1 GCA_019412865.1 Bacteroides sp.
GACGTTGATGGAGGGACTGTCTATGAAAAGTAGTCGACTGCTTTGGGGAGTAATCATCCTGCTCTTCGGTTGCTTGGCAGCCTGTAAAAAAGAGAAACCTCAATCTCCGATACCGGATTCTTTGTCTTCCCTCCAGGAACTGTTCCATCCTGCTTATCAAATAAATGCAGACAGCATTCATCAGATGATTCGTATTTGCCTGAACGAAAATCCGGTAACTCCCTGGGATTCGGTTTTGCTGGCACATTATCAGGAAAAGGATGAATTCTTTTGGCTGAACGATTCTCTCATATCCGATAAACCTGCCGTACAGGTGGCAGACTCGATGTTATTCTGGTTAGGAAACATTTCACAACATGGAGTTAATCCGAATCTGTATCCTGTCGATAGCATCCGTGAGGAATTGCAACAGATACGAACCTTGAAACTGCGTGAAGGGAAAACGATGAACCGTCTGCTGGCAGACGTGGAGTATCAGTTAACAGCCGCCTATCTTTCGTATGTGTGTCAATTGAAATTCGGATTCTTGCCTCCGGAGCGCAGATGGAATGATTCGATCGACCACATTCCTTTAAAACAATGTGACGTGAAGTTTGCAATGGCCGCTCTCGACTCTTTGCGTGCAAATCCTAACGCCGCTTTTCACCGGGCGCAACCCGCTTCCCCGCTTTATCATAAGATGCAGGAAGAGCTGGTTCGTGTGAATTGCTGGGGAGTGACAGATACTACGGATTATTATCGCGACCGCCTATTGGTAAACATGGAGCGGGCACGTTGGCAATATGCATTGGATAAAGGACGAAAATATGTGATAGCTAATGTGGCGGCATTTATGTTGCAAGCCGTCAACGAAGAAACAGACTCTATCCTGGAGATGCGTATTTGTGTAGGGACTGTGAAGAATAAAACTCCTCTATTGTCAAGCAGGATTTATTATATGGAACTGAATCCTTACTGGAATGTGCCTCAAAGCATAATTCGGAAAGAGATCATTCCTACTTACCGCAGAGATACGACGTATTTTACCCGTAACCGCATGAAGGTATACGATAAGAATGGACTCCAGGTAGATCCCCACAGTATTAAATGGGCGAAGTATGCAGGAAGTGGCGTACCTTATACGGTGAAGCAGGACAACAAAACGGGGAATTCATTGGGACGCATCATTTTCCGTTTCCCTAATCCTCATTCCGTATACCTGCATGATACTCCTTCCCGGTGGGCTTTCACGTTGAAGAACCGGGCAGTGAGCCACGGTTGCGTCCGTCTTCAGAAAGCACTCGACTTTGCTTTCTTCTTGTTGAAAGAGCCGGATGAATTATTGGAAGACCGTATCCGTATTGCAATGGATATCAAACCGGTGAGTGAAGAGGGGAAGAAGCTGCCTGTCAGTGCGGCCTATCGCGAACTGAAACATTATAGTTTAGAGAAATATATACCTTTATTTATAGATTATCAGACGGTTTATCTGTCTGCCGATAATAATTTGAGGAATTGTGAGGACATTTATAAATATGATTCGTCTTTACTAGAAGCAATGAACAACCTGAATTTGAAACCATAAATAAACATACAGATACAAGAGATTATGATTCCTTATAACGAACGCGAAGTTCTGAAGCTCCTTCAGGAGGAGAGTACACAGCGGAAAGGATTTGAAATGATTGTGGCGCAGTATAGCGAGCAATTATATTGGCAAATCCGCCGGATGGTACTGTCGCATGAGGATGCGAACGATCTCCTGCAAAACACTTTCATCAAGGCATGGACGAATATTGATTATTTCCGTGCCGAGGCGAAACTGTCTACCTGGCTCTATCGCATCGCGCTGAATGAATGTCTTACCTTTCTGAACAAGCAGCGCGCTATGACTACCGTGGATATTGATGATCCTGAAGCTGCGATTGTGCAGAAGCTGGAAAGTGACTCCTACTTTTCGGGCGACGAAATACAGTTGTGTCTGCAAAAAGCTCTATTGACTTTGCCGGAAAAACAGCGTATGGTGTTCAACCTGAAATATTATCAGGAAATGAAATACGAAGAGATGTCGGAAATCTTCGGTACATCGGTTGGTGCGCTCAAAGCGTCATATCATCATGCGGTGAAGAAAATAGAGAAGTTTTTAGAAGAAATAGATTAAACCTTTTAAATTGGACGTTGTCTAAGTAAAAGAGAGGAGAAAAACGTATGAAAGAAGAAGATATCCTATTGAAGAAGCTTGGTAAGGAAAATTCCTTCAAAGTGCCTGATGGTTACTTTGAAAACCTGACTTCGGAGGTAATGAATAAACTTCCTGAAAAAGAAAAAGTAGTTTTCAAGGAAGAATCTGTCAGCACATGGACAAGACTGAAACCATTGCTCTATCTCGCTGCTATGTTTGTAGGTGCGGCCCTGATTATCCGGGTAGCGTTGACAGATCACAAACCTGCTGCGGTCGATGAAGTGGCGGTGACGGAGGTGGATACTGAAGTTGTATCGGACGAAATGCTGGATGTGGCACTGGACCGCGCTATGCTGGATGATTATTCGTTATATGTTTATTTGAGTGATGCAAGTGTAGAATGATTTATTAAAACTGATTGAATACAGAAAATGAGAAAACTAATCGCATGGGTTGTTTTGTTGTGTGGGTTTATGCCTGTTCTTTGGGCTGCTGACGGATGTGATCAGCATTTATCCCGGGAGGAGTTCAGGGCAAAACAAAAGGCATTCATTATCGAACAGGCTGGATTGAGTAAAGAAGAGGCAGCCAAGTTCTTTCCCGTCTATTTTGAACTTCAGGATAAGAAGAAGAAACTGAATGATGAATCGTGGGATTTGATGCGCAAAGGCAAGGATGATAAGACAACGGAAGCTCAATATGCAGAAATCAACGATAAGGTAGCTAACAATCGTATTGCTGCCGACCAGCTTGATAAGACTTATCTGGGTAAGTTCAAGAAGATTCTTTCCAGTAAGAAGATATTTCTCGTGCAGCGTGCGGAAATGCGCTTCCACCGGGAGATGATAAAAGGAATGAATCGTGGCAAGGATAAAGGAAACGATTCGAAGAAGAAATAAAGAAAAACAGAGCGTCTATTCATACGAGTTAGACGCTCTGTTTGAGTAAAATAGAGGCTCTACTCGCACGGAATAGAGTCTCTATTTTTTTTATTTAGATAGCATTGATTTTAAGTGTTCTATTTCTGCAATCAATAGTGGAATATCCTGTTTGGCATGTATTATGTAAGCACTCAATTAAGGGCATACCCTTTAATTTGGGCACTGTTGAAGTGCCC
>DXOJ01000841.1 GCA_019412865.1 Bacteroides sp.
CTCTTCTTCTGAATAAGACAAGCCTATCCGGAAATCCGTTGCGTCATCAACGACTCCAACGAGGCTCTGATCAATGTCTACCGCGTCATCAAGGAATCCCCGGAGCAGCTTATTAAAGTGCTTGCCCGGATACAGGACGAATACATCGCGCTGGAGGAACATACCCGAAGAAGGGTCTACTTCATGGAGAAACGTACCTACTACAATGAAGGAAACCCGAATAACATCACCCGTGCCGCCCTGTTTATCTTCTTCATGCGTACCTGTTATAACGGCATCTACTCCGTGAACCATAGCGGAAAGCTGTCCGTCACTTTTGGTGCCGGGGGACGGGTAAAACTGTTGGAAGAGGAACTGATCCGCTTTAACCACAAGCTGCTGCAAGATGTTGTGATTCTGGACGGTGACTACCGGCAGACCGCAGAATACACCGGAGCCAACTCCCTATTTTATTTTGACCCGCCTTATAAGCCGGTCAATGAGGGTAACTCCTGCACCTCCTACATGCCACAGGACTTCGGAGATGAAGAGCAGATCAACCTGGCAAATTTCAATGAATAGAGGCTTTTTGTGTATTGCTTATGCTATGCTTTGTCATAGCGTGGCTTACACAGCTACTATTCATAGGTTTACCAGAACCTCCGTCTTGGAGTTGGGTAAGGCCACGCTTTCTCAAATACTTCTGCCGAATAATATTTATAGGTTAAATATTATACTTATGGCAAAACTCCAATTACTTGCAATCACTACTCTTGACGGATACCTCTTCGACAGGACTGTTTCTTCCCCTTTGTGGGATAATCCGAACAAATATGGCCTCACCAAAATACGGGAACGTGCTACACAGACTCTCGGGCCGGATGTATCTTTCATCTCATTGACACAATGGAAAAAGAAAAATGAAGGTATTTATTTCATAGAAGCGGCTCCGGATACAATTTCCGTTATAAGCAGCATGTTCAGATACTGGTTGGTGGATGAAATCATCCTTTTTGTCGCACCGTATATCCAAGGGGACGGCATACGTCTGTTTACAGAAATTCCCGGTCCTTCCTCATGGGAAATGACCGGGAACAAATGTTTCAGATCCGGTATTTGCAGGCTGGCCTACAAACGGATTGAATAACCTGCAATTATCTTCTTATCCTGACTGACTTGGTTTAGACAGGCATCTTATATTTCTCCCAATATTTTCTTGCCTTGTCCGGTCCTATCCAGTTCCGTTGGTCATCGATTCCCCTGTCCGAGAGTTGTTTCCTGACCAGCTTCTGGATATCAATCTCCCCTTTGGCTATCTTGATCAGCAGTTCGGAAGCAATCGTATTCAGCATTAAGTCCGGATTCAGTTCATCCGGTATCTCTTCCATTTCTTTTTTCATAAGTCGCTTCTTTATTTTTTAGGTTTATTATCCTTGAAAGTCATCTCAATCCTGTAATTGTCATCCAGCTCGAGTGATGCCTCATACTTCTTTCCTTTCTTGCTGGTAAACTTCAGATATCCGGTACGTTTCCCCGATAGCAGCAGGAGCATCTGATTATCCGTCAGTTCCCTGCCGTTGAACGTTCTAAATAACAGGAACCCACAATTGGGATCGCTGCATTTGGCGACCTTGTTAAAGACGATAATCGTTTCTGCTCCGCATTTGGGGCAGTTACAATGTGGCAAGTCCGGATGGTTAAGTTTCAGGGCAAGCAGTTCCGAGGTGATTTGTTGGGTATAGGAATTGATGCTCTGAGTAAATGTTTCCGTGGAAACTTTGCCGGTTTCGATTTCATGCAAGGCGCATTCCCACCCTCCGGTCATGCTCACGTTGGCGATCATCTTCTCTTTTACAATATCATATACTTCCAGTCCTTTGGGAGTGGGAATCAGTGACCGTCCGTTTCTTTCCACGTAGTGTCTGGCAATGAGCAGTTCGATGATTCCGGCACGTGTAGCCGGTGTACCCAAGCCGGAATCCTCCATTGCCTCTTTTTCCTTTTCATCGTCCAATGTTCTGCCACAACCTTCCATCGCAGCAAGCAGGCTTGCCTCAGTGAATATGGGCTGCGGTTTGGTTTTCTTGACCAATGTATCAATACCGAGCACGGGCAATATTTCGTCTTCCTGAAATTCGGGCAGAAGACTTCCTTCTTCTTTCTCACTGGGTTCGTTATAGATGCCTCTCCACCCCGGAACTTTGATTTGGCTTCCTTTTATCCCGAAAAGAACGCCGTTACAGTCCGCTTGTACGGATACCGTTTCTTTCAGGCATTTGCCGGAGAAAGCCTCCAACATGCGTCCCGCGATCATGGAATAGATATTCTGCTCGTCAAGGGAAAGCCTCTGGGGATAGTTCTCCGTAATGATTAACGCATGATGGTCCGTCATCTTGCTATCGTCCACACAGTGCCGGTTTAAAGGCTGGTTACAGAGGTTTTCCGCATGCCATGTGAAACGGGGATGTTGCTTAAGCAGGCCGATGAGGGAAGGGACTTGTTCGAAGATGTCTTCTGTGATATAGCTACATCCGGTACGGGGATACGAAATGTAGCCTCCTTCATATAATTTTTGAGCAATGTTCAGCGTCTGTTCTGCGGTCAGTCCGAGTTTGGTATTGGCACTTCGTTGCAGGGCGGTCAGGTCATAAAGTAGCGGAGCTTCTTCTGGAACCTCTTTCTTCTCCACTTGCACCACTTTGGCTGTCGTCTCTTCATACACTTTTTTACGGTCCACATCGAGTTTTTCCGGTGTATCATATTTCCCGGTACAGGTTAAGACGAGTTCTTTCCCTGCTTTCGTTGTCCGTAGCTGTAGCAGATAATAGGGTTTGGCTATAAAATCCCTGTTGTCCAGATATCGACGGCAAATCATGCCAAGTGCCGGTGTCTGTACTCTTCCCAGAGAATAGTTACTCTTGCCTGCAGCCATGCTCAAAGACAGGCTGGCATTCATACCGACGACCCAATCTGATTCTCTCCTGGCTTTAGCGGCACGGTACAGGTTGTCAAACTCCTTACTTGATTTGAGGCTATCAAATCCTTCCCGTATCGATTTTTCTGTCATGGAAGATATCCACAAGCGTTTGGTTTCCTTATGATATCCCAGATATTCAAGCACATATCTCATAATTAACTCTCCTTCCCGCCCTGCATCAGTACAGGATATCACTTGATCAGTCTGACTCAACAGTTTACGGATTACTTCCAATTGTTTCAGAGCCGTCGGATCAGCCTTGTATCCATCTTCGGTTTTAATCTGACGGACAACCAGTTTGAACGGGTCGGGAATAATAGGCAGCATCTCCTTTTCCACATGGACAATGCCGTAGTCTTGAGGCAGGGCCAATGCCAACAGATGGCCGTAAGTTCATGTGACGGCATATCCGTTCCCACTCAAGTATCCTTCCTGTTTCTCCGTTACGCCCAGGACCCGGGCAATGCTGCGTGCCACCGAGGGCTTCTCACAAATACAAATTGTTTTCATGTTACTTTCTTTTTTAATATGAATGACTATTTAATTTTTACACTCTTGACCTTTGATTTTTCTTTCCGTACCCTTTTCTTCGGTTCTTTGGGAATGGAGAGCTTCTCTTTCTTTTCCGATACTTGTATGCTTTCCGTCAGATTCGGCAGGGGTATTTCCTTTGCCGGAAAATGGCTGATTAAATCCATTGAGATTCCTGACATTCCCGCATTCAGTTTCACCTGATCTGCCGGTTGGAGGTATTTCTCCCCGTTCTTTCCGGTTGCCAGTTCGTACATGACTGTTTCACGGCCCTGGAGGATTCCTTCGTAATTTTGGTAAGGAAGGTTTGATTCAGACAGTCCGTTCTGCTGAAGCATCCCACAAATCTCATCGGGTGGCAATCCTCCGAACTTCCGGTCAAAAGGAGAAGAAAGAATGTACTTGTATGTTGCCAGAAGCTGCTTTTCATGGCTCATATCGGGACATCCTTCATATTCCTGCAGTTGTTTGATTTTCTTTTCAATGCTGTTCAGAGCTTTGAAAGTATGTCTGTCCTTATTCTGAATAGGCATACTACCCATTCGGACCAGTTCCATCTGGATACGGTTCAGGCTGGACGTTTCCCATTTATTCAACAGATTACTGCGATTGCTCCGGTAATCATCCCGGAGGATAGCGATTGGATTTTTGGTACGAAAGAATAATCCGATCCGTTTTCCCCATGAGGGTTCGTGGAGGTTGGACGCGCTCCAGCGGATCGTGTTGAAACGGTAAGTATCCATGAATCTCCTGAAATGATTCCGGCTGGTAAACAGGTTTCTGAAAGTTTGCAGGAATGCTTTCCTTCCGGCAGCCCTGCGGCTACGTGGTATCTCTTTTTCGGGAATGAATGTATTATTTATCAGTTCCATATGCATTATAATTTGGGCTTCGCCTGCTTTTTAACGGAAGCGGTTTTTGTCTTGACCTTTTTCTTTTCATTGCCACAGGACAGTCCGGGCTTGTCTTGCGGTTTTTCGGCTGTTTGAGCTTCTCCTTTCTTAGAAACAACAACAGGCGGGCTTACCCGATGATAGTTCTTCCGGACTCCATCCCTGTTTAACAGTGTTTGCGCCAATGACCTGGCAGCATTTTGTAATTCATCCATCTTCTGCCGGAAAGGATAATCCCGGTACAATTCCTTTTGCCGGGTAATCTCACGGATACCTTTCTCCACAAACAAGAAATCCTTTTTATAGGCAAACGATTCGTCTGCCGGTAAATGGGCGTATCCTCTGGCTGCTATGTCCTGAAGTGTCATAATGTTCCGGTTACGGATAGAGAGTTCCAATGCGCCGGCTGTGACAAACCGGTTGAGATTTTCTCCCGTAGGATGCATGTCGAAAGTGACGGACGGCTTGTAATTCGCCAGAATTTCCATCCCGGCCTGCGGCATGGTGGTCTGATTCCCGTTGGAGAGTTCCAGCATCCGGCGGGAGACGGTTTCTATCCGGTAAATATTCAATGACTCCACATCCTGCAAAGAGCTTGAGTAGAAATTGTCCGCTGTCGATTGCAGGTAATCCCGAAACTTTATAGTCCCGGAAAGTCCGTCATTGAATACGCGGACACCTTGTTCCGTTTCAGCTATGGTGTAGAACTGTTTGGCTTGCTTTCCTGCCGCAATCTTCTCCATCGCATCTTCGTGTGCAATAAAGCACTTATAAGCTGGTGAGTAGTCCAGATCCCGGATATTCTCTGCCGTCAGTTCCCTTTGGCATGCTCTCAAATAAGCCGCTTTCCGTAAAGGTACGGAGTTGTTTTCAGTGATGCCTCCGTAAGAGGCGATGAAACTGAGGGCTTTCTCACTGTCTTTCGCCGGTAGTTCGCTGGTGAAAGGAATATCTTTAGCAGGTATTCCCTCAAAATGCAGCAATAAGTTATCCGGTATGGTTTTCTGATCCATAGCAATCCGGGCGGTCAGATCCATAAATACCTGAAAAGAGTCCTTATCCGTCGGAACATACGACACGACCATGACAGTCGAGACTTGATTATCCGGCTGTAACACAATAAACAGGCTCTTTAAATCCGCTTTAGCGGTGAATGTATCTTTTATTTTTTCCATCCATGCAGGCATGATAATCAGTTTTAGATGCGGGGATTATGTGACTTGTTCTGACGGGAAGCCGTCTTTCTCTTTTCCGAAGCCGCCGGTCCGGTCAGTTGCAACGGAGGACAGGTCAGTCTGTATCTCAGGCCAAGTATCTTGTCCGCGAGTTGCTGCTGCCTGTTTTGAATATTGTAGAATGCCTTTTCACTATATCCCTTTTTGGATTGCAGTTCGGACATTTCTTGATCCAGCGGTTTAAAATTTCCTTTGTGGGTGAACTCCTTATAGCTTTCATTAGTATTGAAATCAGCCGGTAATCCGTATTCCCGTATAAAGAGCAGGGTGAATATCTCGGCATTCTCCGGTGTTACCGAAAGCCGGTAATCTTCCGTAAACTGTTTGAATGCATGGTATGTCGGCTCTATGGGATAGCCGCCTTTCTTCAACAGCTCGGATTGCTCTATCGGATACAATGGCATTTTCGCCAGCTGCCCGTAGAAAGGATTGGACCGGAAAAGGTCCAGATGCTTCTGCATGTAATGCTCCGTGCTATGGTTCGGGCAGGAAATATAGAATTCTCTGATTCGTCCCAGAGCCTGTACTTCCGGAGTGAAGAAACGGTCAGCCAGATATTGCAGGTAACACTGTTTATAGATGGCTCCTTCATCCGTGGCGGGCAGGTAGACGGCTCCTTTGGGAGTCTGGAGGGAAATGATGGGGTCTATCTCTTTGTTTTGCAGGCTGTCCGGGATAAGCCCGTAATCACGTTTCAGGATATAGGCCGCCTGATCCCGGATCTGTGATTTGACCTTCTCCTGTCCGCCTTTATTTTCAGCCGGAATATTCTGCAGCGCATTGAACTGGGAGTTGAAAGAATTCTTGTGTATGAACGGAATCCTTCTGGTTGTATAGTCTATCCCATAGATTCCTGCGGTTTCCTGTAAGGATAGTAACCGGAGTATCTGGGCATTGGCAATACTGGGGAGCACGTTATAGGAGGAAGCAAACTTGTCATAGGCATCGAATGTCGGTTCTATGCGGTGGCTCCTGTCCAGCCGGGCATTCCGCAGGATAGTCGCATCCAGATATTGTGCTTTCTCCGGCAGAAAAGAGTTTGTATATAAGGAGAAGGCATTGGGAGATGCTTGGAATGCCTTTACCACTTCTGCGTCCGGACGGGTCAGCTTGTACAGGTTGACAAACTCCGGTTTCTCTTCGTCCGTAATGAAGAAACGGTCGGCCAGATGTTGCATATAGGCATGGCAGCATGTCTTTCCAAAGCCGGAATATTCGAACAGAAGCACTCCTTTGGCGGTTTCCACGGCGGTCAGGGTTTCCGACGGATCGTCGTGGAGAGTATCCTGTGCCAGCGCGAACCGTTTGGCTTCCGGCTGTACAAGCAGGTGGTCGGCAAGTCCGCTGGCTACCAGCATGGGCAGGCTTTTTTCTTCATCGTGAGAATGCAGGTATTCCAGTCCGCGCAATGAGACATTGCCCTGCATGCTTCCTCCGTTCCGGGTGATGAATTTTTGTACCAAGCTGTTATCCTTGTCAAAGAGCCGGATATCCGGGTAGCTTACTCCTGCCGGAAACTGGTAGCGGCACAGATAAAGATCCGGCAAGTGGCTTTGGACAAGGGACGGCTTGTACATTTCCCTTTGCCGCTGGAGGTATTCGGTGAATCGTTGATTCATCATCGATACTTCTTTCTCCGGCATCAGGTGCATCTCCAGTTGTCGGGGTTGCCCTTCCAAGTCCTGGGTAACAAAGAAAATCATAATGTTTGAAATCTCTTGCTTTTGCATACGATTGAAATTTAAAATAGTTACATGGTGATACTTCTACTCTTTTTCTTTTCCTGTTTGGGCGGTTCATAGCCCCGTACCGCATAGTCCGTCTGTAGGATTCTCTTTGCCGTATCCTTGATGGTCCGTTCAAGTGCATTTTTCAGCAGTGTGCCATCCTGCTTCCCCACATAAGACAGCCTGATCCGTTCATCCAGGGAGACAAAGCTGTTTTGATGGTTGAACCGGCTGTCTTTTTCCAAATTCCCGATTTGCCCGGTCTTGCAGATCCGGTCGAGTACGCCTATGTTATAATTCTTCTGGCTCTTGCCCAGATTCAACTTTTCGGCCAGTTGGTTATAACATTCCAAAGAGGGAGCCATGCTGCATTCTACCGCCGGGGTATAGTTGGCTATCATATTTGAATCCAGGAAATGAGCCTTTTGGGGAAGGTATATCTTTTTTAAGCCATGTTCAAACATGTTCGAACACTTTGACGCCTCTTTGATCAGATTGATATTGGAAGTGCTGAAATAATATATTTGCAGTTTATCCGCATCCCTGTAAACCGGCGAGAAGAAATTATCGCCAATATGCTGCAGGTATTTCTGCGCACACTGTATCCCCCTGCCGGTATCATTGAACATCAGGACTCCCTGGTTCGTATTTATTGCAGTAATCACCCTGTTGTAGATATCTTTTTCCTTTTCTTGATGGAATGCGCGGTAAGCGTTCAGTTGTTTTTTCAGCAGGGGATTGTCTTTGGCCTTTTGAAGCATTCTCTGGATGCTATCCACATTATGGATGCCATAAGGAGATGTATTCTCGTAAACGAAGGCGATATCCCGCAATGGGAAATGAGTTGCACAAGACAGTCCTCCGTTATGGGTCATGTCCTTGATGAACCTTTCAATGTTCCCCGGTTGTACAGCACCCTGATATGGTATTAAATAGACTTCTTCCTTAGGAATGTAGGAGCCTTTCAAGGCCAGTTCTGCCTGCCCGAAAAGAAATTTGCCGCCATCTGAATTGATGCCATAACGATTCTCTATGGTCTGGAAATGTTCAATCTGCCTGTTGCTGTTCAAATTGAAACCAATGTATGTACTCATATTATTTTATGGTTTAGATGAATGGTTGATTAAGATAGTCTATGCCGTTTCGACGGGTCGGGAACTTTTTTATTCTTCATTTTCTGCTCCATTTTCTGTTTTTCTTCCAGGTCTATAGTCCATGGAAAACAGGTCATGATCTTGTCCGGGCAGCAAAGGGAGATTCTTTTTTGTTTCATGGACTCATCATCCAGCCGGATATAGACAAAGTAATCCAGTTCCCCTTTTCCGGTTTCTTCAATGGCTGTTACTGTTCCTTTATAGGGAACAACGGGAGTTTCCTCTTCCGGATCGTTCTCTACAATCCGCGCTCCGAGGTACATCTGACTTTTAGGTATCATATCGCTTTATTTTAAACGGTTATTGTTATGTCTGTTCTTATTCTCAGTCTTTTTAACGGTATTCTTCTCTTCCGGCAGCGGACAGAGCAGTCCGTCCTTTATCACGTATGTCCTGACGCCGAAGGGCTTGGAGGAACCCTCAATTCTGCCCTGCTCAAAGTCGGCCTTGCAAAAAAGGAGATGCCTTGTCGCCTCCTTGTTGTTTTCCGGGAGATACAGTGCGTATCCCGAAGCCAGTGCCGTCTTTTGAACTTCATTCAGTTTTCGGCTTCCGACGGTGAAGGTAACGGTGGAGTCATTCAACATATTCTCAAGGGAACGGTGCCCTCTCACATCGAAATCCCTTTTCAAAATTCCATCGGCAGCCTTCCGGATTTCCGTAGACAACCGCTTGAACTTTCCCGTATCGAATTCGCCGGCAGATTTAACCTGCGTGACTTTTTCAAATTCCTTGGCATACGGCAGCAGTTCATTGAAATAGGTAAACGGTTGTTCATGAATATTCATATAACCGTTACGCATGACGGTCAGCAGCCGGTAAATGTCATGGTTCTCCCGGCTGATGGAAACCTGCGTATCCTTATTGAAATGCCAGTCGGTGGCGAATTTTATAAAATCCCCGGCTGTCGCTTCCATCGAATGGTAGCATACCGGTTTTAAACTGTCGATGAATTCTTTGGGCAGTTCGTCAAGACCGATATAGGATGCCGGATAAAAATCGAAGGAATAATCCAGTTCCATCGGTTTGCACGGCTTGTAAGCGGCATCTATGAGAGGAACCAGGTTCTTGTCCATGAACGTACTGTCGTAGACGGCCAGATGGCCGGTATCGTAGTGCGGGTCGAAGTAATGGTCCGTGATGTACCGGATGCACTCCCTGAATCCGTTCCTGCCGATCTCGTTACCGGAAAAGATAAGGTATCCGAAGTCATTCTCCACCACTTTTAAGGGGAATGTGTACCGCGGCTGGCACCGGTACAATGTCCTTTTTTCCTGTTGCTGTAATCGAAACTCCAAGTATGCGGGTTCCTGCATGAGATACTTCTTCAATATGC
>DXOJ01000842.1:0-17026 GCA_019412865.1 Bacteroides sp.
ATCAGCAGTCGAGCACACTATTTTTATTGTTGTCGAGTTTAATCGGACAGCAATACATTACAATGAACGTGCATTCCTCTCTAATGACGGTTGGAAACTGGTTCGTCCGGGAGAAAAAGCTAAATGGGAATTATACAATCTGAATGAGGACCGGAGCGAAATGCATAATCTGGCAGCACAATACCCTGAAAAAGTAGCTGAAATGACAAAGGCTTACGAAGCATGGGCTAAACGTTGCATGGTAGAACCTTACCCGGGACAGAAAAAGAAATAAAGCCTACTCAATTAATTAGAAAGTCTACTCGATTAATTATTTTATATTTGACTCCTGTCGGAAAATATCCAATGATATTGCACGACAGGAGTTTTTTTATATGCTTTTATCCCTTCTTTATCAAGCCTCACCTGAAATCGGAGGCTGACCTGTATACTCCTTAGGCAGTACACCATATTGCGCTTTAAAACATTTCGCAAAATAAGAAGAAGAAGTAAATCCTACCTGCGCTGCCACTTCAGAAATCCGGGTACCGCTCACAATCAGTTCAGCAGCTCTATTCATACGAAGTGTCTTCAAATAATCATTAGGAGACATTCCGGACAAAGCCTTTATCTTCCGATAGAAATTAGAACGGCTCATATTCATCTGTTCCGCCAAAGTATCTATCGAGAAGTTCTCATCCGCCAACTGTTCGGCTATTACTCCCTGTATCTTAGCTATAAACTCACAATCCTTTTGAGACATCGCAAAATCCGTTGTCGAAACAGCAACCGTATCTCCTGCCAAGCTCACCATCAATTTATGGAAAGACTGCCTCAACTTCAACAGATTCTCGATCTGCATATGGAGCTGTTTAACAGAGAATGGTTTCTCAACATATACATCCGCTCCACATTCAAGTCCTTCGACTTTAGACTCCAAAGTGGTTTTCGCCGTCAACAAAATAACCGGAATATGTGAATAAGAGATTTCAGACTTCACCTTACTGCAAAGTTCCAACCCATCCATCTCCGGCATCATAACGTCACTCACTATTACATCCACGTTTTCCTGCGCAAGCACTTCAAGCGCTTCACGACCGTTGGAAGCCCTCAACACACGGAACCACTCTGCCAATGACTCACGAGTCAGATTCAGCAAATCAACATTATCCTCAACCAACAGAACTGTAAACTTCTTCCCTGAATACTCCGAAGAAATCGTTTCAGAAGCATCCGCATGCTCCGGGGATATTTCTACAATATCGCTCGTTTTTTCCGTCTCCCACTCTTTGAACGGAAGAGACAGTATAAACGAAGAACCACCTCCAACATTATCTTCCAGACGCAAATCTCCCTGATGAGCTTCTGCCAAAGACTTTGCAAAAGCCAATCCGATGCCAGTGCCTACTGCTGTGGCCACCTTATCGTCAGGCAGTTGATAGAAAGCCTCAAATATCTTTTGTTTCTGTTCATTTGGTATTCCGGGACCATCATCGTTCACTTGTATCTCATATCCCCCATCAGTAACAAGCAGCCTCAAGTCAATATGCGCATGCGCATATTTGATGGCATTTCCCATCAGATTGACAAGAATCTTACTTAATTTGTCACTATCCACCGTAGACACCAGCTCTTGTTCAGGCACAGTCAGTTGCAAATCAATTCCTTTTAATTCAGCAGGGCTTGTAAACTGATTATAAACGTCACTGACAAGCTCTTTAATATCACTCTTTTTCAGATTCAGATGCAGCGTACCACTCTCCATTTTCTGAAAATCAAGCAATTCATTAGTAATCCCCAGCAGATAATTTACATTCTTATCTATCACTGACAAATACTTGAGATCTTTTCCTTCACGTTCTTTCTCCAATAATTTTTCCAAAGGAAGCCGTATCAAACTAAGCGGAGTACGTATTTCATGCACCAAATTGATGAAGAAGCTAATTTTCGACTTGTAAACTTCCTGTTCCTTGGCAATCTGATATTTTTCCATCCGCCGCTTATATTTGCGTTTAACACGGAGATTCCATCGCCAAGCCATCCAACCGATCCATCCCAACAGCATGAGGACATAAACGAAGTAAGCAAAGGTACTACGCCACCAGGGAGGAGTAATCACCACCTTTAAAGTGGTAGTGTTCTCGTTCCACTGACGATCATTATTAGAGCCTCTGACTTCGAACAAATACTCACCGGGAGGCAAATTGGTGTAAGAAGCCATATTGTTATCGGTATTCAGAATCCACTCCTTGTCCACTCCCCGAAGTATATAAGAATACCGGTTCTTCCCCGGATCTTCAAAACTAAGAGCGACAAAACGGATGGAGAAACTATTGTTTTCGTAAGATAAAGTCACCTTATCAGCCATATAAAGCGGTTTATCCAACTGAAGCAGTTTCTTCACCTCCTGCTCATCGGTTTGATAAGGTAACCGGATATCGGTCACATAAACCGGAGGAATATATTTGTTATCTACAAACTGTTCCGGCTGGAATACATTAAAGCCATTGATCCCACCAAAATACAATTTTCCTTCGGATGATTTCAATGAAGATCGAGCTATAAACTGATTCCCTTGCAAGCCGTCATTAATCGTGAACTGGCGGAAATGATCTTTGGTAACAGGATTAATCTTAAAGATTCCGGCATTGCTGGATACCCAGAAATCACCTCCCTGATCTTGCTCAATCGCATAAATAACCTTGTTAGGTAATAAAGTATTATGCGGGTCAAACTCAATGAATCTTTTCTCTTTAGCATCAAAAGAACACAGTCCTCCCCCATTCGTTCCAAACCACATGGTTCCTTTCGTATCTTCAAATAAAGTAATGACCGAATTACTGGTGATCGTAGTCGAATCTTCCCGTTCATGCTGATAATGTTTCCAATGAGCATTCATTGTATTGTAAGAAAACACACCACTATTGGAAGTCGCAATCCAGAGATGATTGTACATATCCTCATAGATATCGACAACAGAAACCATTGAACCGACACTTGTGATGGTCATAAAGTTATCTCGAGCAGCGTCATAACGACACAATCCCCAACTCGTTCCTACATAAATTTCTCCTTTTCGTCCTTTATAAATACACAACACATCGTTGCTACAAATCGTATTGGGGATTCCACGAGAATGAGTATAGGCTTTCACTGCCCCTGTGCGTAAATTGATAACCCGTATTCCCCCGGCATAAGTACCGATCCATAAATAGTCACCATCCAGCATTAGAGAACGAATGTCATACTTTTGATTTTTAGTTCCTCCTATTGCATAAGGAGAAAGCTCCCGAGTAGCAGCATTGAAAAAATACAAACCGCTTTGAGTTCCAATCCAGATATTCCCATCCTTATTCTCACAGAAAGGAGCAACGACCTCCCCCGCTCCCGGCACTCCGGACAGATAAGCAGGCGAATAATAATCAAAACGTTTAGTCTGCTTGGACATATAGTTAATCCCACCCAAATTGGTCAACACCCAAAGAGCCCCTTCGGCATCCCACATCATTCCATTGATAGTCTGGTCGCTCAAACTTCTCGGATCGGCGGGATTATCCGCCCGCTGAAATGTGTTTGTATTTTGATCGAACAGATAAAGCCCGTTATCCGTTCCTACCAACAGCTCTTTATCCGTATACTTCAACAAGCAATGAACAGCTCCGAAATTAAACGCCGAACCACTGTAATTGTCTATAGCTTCGGTTCGTTCATCCAAACGGCTCAACAGGTTACTTCCCGCACCAATCCAGATTTCTCCATCGATATTCTGAATACAGTTCACTTTATAACTATCGGAAGCATTTATATCCAATGAGATTTCATACGTCCGGAGAAACTTGCCGTTTTCGTCAAAGCACAAAAGTCCTTCCTGTAAGGAAGATATATAGACCCTCTTCCGATCAGTGCTCTGACAGAGGTCCCATACAAAAGACGTCTGAACACTATTTTGAGTCAGCACCTCTGTTTTCGGATCATAAATAAAAAATCCCTGTCCCAAAGTCGCAATCCAGATAAGACCATTTTCCGTCTTGATAATCTTTTTAATCTCACTGCTGATATACACATTATACTGCGTCGTTTTATCAAAGTAAGAGAAACGATCGGTATCGCGGTCATAAATATAAAGTCCGGAGTTTGTTCCAACCCAGAGATTCTTGTCCACCTCTATCAAGGCTTCTACAAAATTGTTTTCTAATGAGAACTTTTCGTTGAGAACATTCCGATACACTTTATTGCCCCGCCCGTCATAACGGTTCAGTCCATCACTGGTACCCAACCAGATAAAGCCATAACTATCTTGAAGGGCGCACCACACGGTATTATGAGACAATCCATCTTCTACCTGATATTTCTTGAACGAAAAATAAGGAGACGCGGATAGTGTTCCGGTCCAGAAGATCAGCAAGCATATTAGTATTTTAGTTAACTTCATTCTACGTGTTTTTTATTCAATTATCGGTTCAGCCAAGGTTCAGGATTCAACTTTTCTTTCTCCCTACGCAACTGGAAGTGCAATACCGTCCGTCCATTATCCGTACCGTCAGAAAAGACCTGACCGATGGATTGCTTCGTCTTCACCGTATCACCGGCTTTGACGGATGCAGAAGAAAGATTGCAATAAACAGAAATATAATTGCCATGACGAATGAGGACATTAAATAATCCGTTCAATTGGAATACAGCCGCCACCTTCCCATCAAAAATGGCACGCGCCTGTGCACCCGGTTTTCCCTGAATATCAATACCCTTGTTATCCAGTTTCACGTTGCGCAAACCCTCTACGGCATATTGTCCGTAACGGCTGGTGATAATATAAGCGCCGGATATAGGCATTGGCAATTTCCCGCGATTCGCGGCAAAGTTACCCGACAATTCCCGATCCGCCTTACTCATGGTATAAGCCTCAAGAGGTTTCGATTTGGCAGCCGTTTCCGTTGCAGCAGATTTTCCCTCCTTGCTTTCTTCTTTCTTACGGGCAGCCGCTTCACGACGAGCTTCTTCCTGCGCACGCTTACGGGCACGCTCTATTTCTTCCGCAATTAATTTATCGATGCGGGCATTCAACTGATTGGCTTCCCTGCGTTTTTTATTTATCTCATTCTGCAATCCTTTCTGCTTCTTTTGCAGATTAGTCACCAACGTGCGTTTCTCTTTTTCCTGCTCTTCCAACTTCACCTTTTCGTTCTCACGTTCTTGCAGCAGGTTTTCTTTGGCGGCTTTCACTTGCTGACGTTCCGCTTTCTTCTTGCGTATCTGCTCCTGTTTCTTTAGGATTTCTTCCCCTTGCAGACGTTGATAAGTGGCATATTCACGAACATATCGCATACGCCGATAAGTCTGCCCCAGATTCTTTGCCGAAAAAATAAACATGAGCTTCTCCTCTATCGACTTATTCTTATACAAGTACTGGACAGAAGCTTCATATTTCTTCTTTTTATCTTTCAAATCCTTCTCCAGCCCGTGCAACTGGCGCTCCAATGAAGCCAACTCACGCTGGATAGCCTCCACATCATTGTTGATAGCCATGATATAGCGTTTCCGCTCTTCAATCTGTCCGGTCAACACAGCCAGACTATTCAACTGGCTTCCCACATCTTTCTTTGTATCCTTCAATATAGATTCCGATTCGGCAATCTGTTTTTGCAGCGCACCGCGTTTACTTTCCAGCTCACGAATCAACTTGTTCGATTGAGCGAAAAGAGGAACTGCCAACCAAAGGCAACTGATTAGAATAACAAAGAAACGTTTCATCATAATAAAGCTACCAGCATTTTTACTAATTCTTCCAAGGGAATCTGGTTGTATTTGGACGTCAGTTCCGTCGGAGTTATCGAAAACTCTTGTGTGGAGAACTCATAAAGTTGGACTTTTGCCTTTTCTAATGAAGGAATTCCTATATCTTTTCCTGTCAGCTCTGTCTTTCCACCAGGAAGAGAGGCATCCATCAATATCTTTTCCAAACGGGAAAACTCCACATTCTTCGACAATACATTTTTCAATTCAGCTTTAGTGGCACGAACAAAGCGTTTATTCATCCTGTCTACCAATAAAACTTCGTCGGGAGTAACTTCTATACGTGCCACTTCCGTACGCAGAATAGGCATCAATAAGGAGATTTGTACCCGCTCATGAGTTTTCATCTTCATGGTTCCCCCTACAGACATACTTCCTTTCTTGCCGGGAATAGTCAACTGAAGCTTGGAAGCCAGGTAACTGGATGTCGGAGCCTTTGTCGAAGTCTTAGTTTCCGAAGTTGCCAAGTGCTTCGAACTCTTACAGCCGGCCAACACCACTACCACCAACAACAGTAGATAAATGATTCTTTTCATTCCGCAATATATTTCTTCTTCTCTATTTTCTGTTTCAACGTTTTCGACTCGCTACCCATTTCCAGTGCCTTCTTCCAATATTTCAACGCACCTTCCGCATCGCCGGTCATAAAATAAATATCTCCGCAATGCTCCACAATCACATCACTCTTCTCGCCGTCGTTCTTCATTGCATTGTCAATATAGATACGGGCTTCGGCATAGTTTCCCTTTTCAAAAAGAATCCATGCATAAGTATCGAGATAGGTCGAATTATTAGGTTCGGCTTTCACCGTTTTGTAACTCATCTCCTCCGCCTTGTCCAAGTCACGACGTTCCACAGACAGATAATAAGCATAATTATTTAATGCGCCAATATTGGAAGGATTATATACCAAAGCCGAATCGTAAGCAGCATAAGCCTCCGTCATTTGTTTCTTGGTATGATAAATATCCCCCATGATAGAATAAAAATCTGAAATGACTTCTTTTCTGGTATCGGGAGTTATATGTTCCAATGCTCTATTACAAACACTCAATACACTATCTCCCTGTTCTGCCTGATGATAAGCGATAGCCAGATAATAATAAAGTTCCAACGCATCCGGAGTAGCTTCAATGCCCGGTTCGCAGACCTTGATAATTTGCTTGTAATCTTCCTTCTTCACCGCCGCACTAACCAGCATCAAACGGGCCGCCTTATTGGTAGGATCCAGATCAACCACCTGCTCCAATACCGGCACAGCCTCTTGTTCCATATTCTTCGACAACAGGTATTGAGAATAAAGCATCGGTATCTGCGGATCATCCATATCCTGCTTCATCATCCGGTCAAACAAGGCAATCACCTGAGTGCTATCTTTAGCGGACGACTGTTCATTTTCCGCAATCACCTGTCTCATGACACTGATTTTAGTATCAGAAGTCACCTTTTTGTTCAATAACAACGTATCCAGTTGCTGTTGATACAATTCTTTCTGCCCGGTCTGTTCATAGTAAGAAGCCATCGAGAAGAGAGCCATCGGATTATCAGGCTCTACAGCCAGTACCTTCTGGTATGCATCATAAGCTTCCTGCTTTTTCCCGTTCTGAAGATATACATCTCCCAGTATCACCTGATAACGCATATCCATCGGATATTCCTGTACCAGACTTTCTATTTCCTGAAATGCCTTCTTATCATCTTTCATCTGAAGATAAATCCGGAATTTCTCCATAGACAGCTGCTCATTCTTACCCAAACGTTTCTCTAAACGATTCAATGTAGAAATGACATCATTATACTTCTCCTGGCGACTGTAAATATCAAGAAGGCTGAACAAAGGGTCCTGTTTCGACGGGAAACGGGTCACCATCTTCTCAAGCAAAGCCGCAGCCTTATCCAATTCATTTTGTTGCTGGTACAAACTGACCAATCCCTGACTATACCAATAGTTATCAGGCGCAAAAGCCACTGCCTGCTCCAAAGCAACCTGACCTTGCGGCACCTGGCGAAGGAACATATAATATTGCGATATTTCATAAAGCGCAGAAGAAGCAGTGGGGTTGATATCCAGACAATGCTGTAGCAATCCAAATGCCGCATCATACTCATTCTTTCCTTTCATCCGCATGGCTTCCAAGAAGAAGTAGTCATATTTACGCTGTTGTTCAGCAGAAAGCAATGTTTCCTTCATTAAAGAAGCTCCATCTGCTTTCGCTGTTGTTTTTGCTGTACGCACAGACCGGATTCCCCCACATGAAGTGAGCATCAATACCGTCACGAACAGCCATCCTATTTTTATCTTCATTCTATTTTCTCCATTAAGCATTCATCATACTCCGGTATGTCCGAAACCACCGGCTCCCCGTTCTGTTTCATCCAGCACCTCCACTTCCTGCCATACAGGCTGTTCGTGCTTTGCTATCACCATCTGCGCGATACGTTCACCGTCTTCAATCACAAACGTTTCAGAGGAGAGATTGACTAAAATGATACAAACTTCCCCACGATAATCCGCATCAATCGTACCCGGAGAATTGAGCACCGTAATTCCTTTCTTGATCGCCAGTCCGCTACGTGGACGAACTTGTGCCTCAAATCCCTTCGGCAAGGCAATATATAGTCCTGTCGGCACCAGACAACGTTGCAACGGTTCCAGTGTGATAGGTTCAGAAAGATTAGCACGGATATCCATTCCTGCGGACAATTCAGTGGCATAAGCCGGAAGCGGATGCTTCGATTTATTGATAACTTGAATATTCATAAATGCATGTTTACTATTTAACGGGCGAAAATACACATTTTGAACTGAAAAATAGTTAAGTTTGCAGTTAAATAATGTACCTGTAGCCAATTTGCGAATGGTAAACACTAAAATTATAGATAAAATGATGAATTGGAACCAATTAATATCAGCGAAACGTTTCGGAATGGAAGAATTCCATGAGGAACGACAGGAAAACCGATCCGAATTCCAACGGGACTATGACCGTCTTATTTTTTCGGCTCCTTTCCGCAGATTACAGAACAAAACGCAAGTATTCCCTCTACCGGGCAGCGTTTTTGTACACAACCGACTTACGCACAGTCTCGAAGTCGCCAGCGTTGGCCGTTCACTCGGGGACGATGTTGCCAAAGCACTTCTGGAACGTCATCCGGAACTTCAGGATTCTTTCCTGCCGGAGATCGGTTCTATCGTTTCGGCTGCTTGCCTGGCACACGATTTGGGTAATCCGCCTTTCGGTCATTCAGGCGAAAAGGCCATTTCCACTTTTTTCTCTGAAGGGAAAGGAGTTCGCCTGAAAGAGAAACAGCCCAACGGAGAGCAACTTTCTCCGATGGAATGGGAAGATTTAATACATTTTGAAGGAAATGCAAATGCCTTCCGAATACTTACACATCAGTTCGAGGGACGTCGCAAAGGCGGATTCGTTCTAACATACACCACTCTGGCTTCTATCGTAAAATACCCCTTTTCATCGAGCCTTGCAGGAACAAAATCCAAGTTTGGCTTTTTCGTCAGCGAAGAAGAAAGCTTCCGCAAAATTGCAACAGAATTAGGACTGATATTGCTCAACGAACATCCTTTAAAGTATGCACGCCACCCGTTAGTTTATTTGGTTGAAGCGGCAGACGACATTTGCTATCAGATGATGGATATTGAGGATGCATATAAACTGAAGATTCTCACCACAGAAGAGACTAAAGAGCTATTAATGGCCTATTTCAGCGAAGAGCGGCAGGAACATCTCCGAAAAACATTCCTGATTGTTAACGATGTCAACGAGCAAATCGCTTACCTGCGCTCTTCCGTCATCGGTTTATTGATCCGGGAGTGTACCCGTGTCTTTTTAGATCATGAACAAGAAATCCTGTCCGGCACGTTCGAAGGATCACTAATCAAGCGCATAGCCGAGCGTCCGGCAGCAGCCTATAAACACAGCGTCGAAGTATCTATCAATAAAATCTACCGTTCACGGGACGTACTGGATGTTGAACTGGCGGGATTCCGCATCATCAGCACCCTGCTCGAATTGATGATAGATGCCGTAACCTCACCCGAAAAGACTTATTCCAAACTCCTGATCGACCGGGTTTCCAGTCAATACAATATAAAAGCGCCCGTACTCTATGAAAGAATACAGGCGGTACTTGACTATATATCGGGAATGACCGACGTCTTTGCTCTTGATCTTTATCGTAAAATTAACGGGAACAGTTTGCCTGCGGTGTAACCACTTTAGGAGTAAACACCTCTTCCCCTTCACAAGAAGACAATCTCAACGCATCCGGATGGCTTTCAATAAACGTCTGGATGTGTCGAATCCGCTTATCTTCGAGAATTTCGTCTACAGCAATCAGAATACCGGTTTCTTCCACATCACCGAATTCATAATTGATAGCTGTTCCGAACATACGCATAGTAGGGCTTAGGCTCATATATGCATTTACCAACGGAGGAATATTATATCCCAGTTTACGAATTTCACAATTCAATATTTTATAGTCTTCCTTGAAGGAATGCTTGCAAAACAAAGCACTCAGCTCGTCTTCGGAAGTCTCAAGTTTCAGAGGCTCGATCGGAGTGACAAGTTTCTCTTTGTCATAAAAATGTTTCTTAAGGAAATGAAGAATCATATCACGGCCACGACGGTGATAGCTTGGATACATGGTCACTTTGCCAAAGAAATATTTCACATTCGGCATAACAACAGTCAACGCTCCCAATCCATCCCACAGATTATCTAAAGCGAACAATCCTTTACTTCCGGCACGGGTAGACTGATATTCAAGCGTAACGAACGAACGTCCCAACTCAATTGTCTGTGGCAAATATTCTTTAATAAAAGCATCGGAGAAATGAAACATATGGGAAGTAGCCAGAATCGGAGCACCTTTTTCATCAAAACGCACGTCCGTACCAAGCAGATACCGGTAACCACCCAGAATTTCTTCCGCTTCCGGATTCCATACGATCAACTGCTTGTAAGGGTGTTCCATCGTGTCGTATTCATCAATATCCATTGACAGGCCTGTACCTCCACCAGCAGCACGGAAAGCTATTTCACGCAAACGACCAATCTCTCTCATCACATTAGGAGCATTCTGATGAGTAATAATATAAATCTGATTATTACTCTTATTCGTCATTCGTAAGCGTCTGTCTTCCGTCAATTCTGCCTTTAGCAGTTCTTTGCTTACCGGTTTAATAATCTCTTCCATATTCCTTGTTATAGTTGTTCTATCAGTTACAGTTTATAAACAATATCCTTTACGTATTCAGCCCACTGCGCAGGAGTTTTCGATTTATCAAAAGTCTGCCAGGGTATAGGTTTGCCAAAAGTGACAGTAAAAGTTTTGTGGCGATTCTTAAACATTTCATCCGCAAGATACAACATAGCAATGTTAAACTTAATGCCCAGTGCCTTACAAACATTTGCCAGATTGTAAAAGAAGTCAGAATTCCTGCCCCCAAAATGCACGGGTATTACATCACGTTTTGCTTGTATGCTCTTTACTACAAATGTCTTTTTCCATTCCAGGTCGCGAATCACTCCATTCTGACGGCGCGAGCACAGTCCGGCAGGAAACATAATCAGCTGATCGTCGGACTGAAATCCGGCTTCCACCATCTTTGGGAAGTCCTTTGCCTGCTTGCCGGTTTTATTAATAGGTATGCAAAGGGGAGCCAACCCGCGTAGATTCATCAATAAATCATTCACCAAGTATTTCACCTTCCCCTCATAGTGCTTACCTAACACATAACCAAGCGCAACACCATCCTGTCCACCTAACGGATGATTGGACACAAAAGTATACAATCCATCCTTAGGCAAATTCTCAATGCCTTTTATGTCCACTTTCGCATCCAAAAAGCCCATACATGCCTCCAGAAAGTCCACACCCAATCTATCCTTCGACTCATTCAGGAATACATTAATTTCATCCTGATGAACAATTTTCTTCAGATAAGAAACCACGAATTTAGGGATGTACTTATAATGCTTCGGAGCCTTTGTCCGAAGTATCTTATCGACATCAATCAAAAATAAAGAGTCATCAGTCATTCTTTTCAAATAAAAATGATGGCACAAAATTAACGGTTCTTTTTTATTAATCGCAATAATTTGGTAGAAAATGCAGGATTTAAGTTCAGAACATAAAAAAACACCACCCAAAAACTATCAAAAATGACCTAAAAACTATCCGCGGATAGTTTTCGGGTAAAAAAACGTCAGTTTTTCCCCTACCGGGTTTCAAAAATTCATGTAAACTTGCAACATCGAAAATAACAAACGAATATTCACCTTTAAAAAGCAACACATTATGAAAAGTTTAAGCTTCAGAAAAGACTTAGTAGGAGTACAAGATGAATTACTACGCTTCGCTTATAAACTGACAACTGACCGTGAAGAAGCAAACGATTTGTTGCAGGAGACATCATTAAAAGCATTAGATAATGAAGATAAATATACCCCTGATACAAATTTCAAAGGATGGATGTATACCATCATGCGCAATATATTCATAAACAACTACCGCAAGGTAGTCCGCGACCAGACATTCATCGACCAGACTGATAATCTTTATCATCTGAATTTGCCACAGGATGGAAGTTCTGAAAATACAGAAAGAGCATACGACCTGAAAGAGATGCACCGTGTAGTTAACAAACTCCCCAAAGAATACAGAGTTCCGTTTGCGATGCACGTTTCAGGATTCAAATACCGTGAAATTGCGGAAAAACTGAACCTCCCGTTGGGTACAGTGAAAAGCCGTATTTTCTTCACGCGCCAGAAATTACAGGAAGAGTTGAAAGACTTCCGCTAAACCTTAACTATATAAAACTTAGTGATTTTGAATCACATATTTCTTTAATGCAGATTTTTAGTTTTGATAATGATTAAAAGGCAGAAATACTCCGGTATATTCTGCCTTTTCTTTTATTGCGAAGATTAGTTGTCCGACACCCGGGTGTCAGCACATACAACACCCGGGTCTCAACCTATCTGACACCCGGGTGTCGGGTGCACTGAGACCCGGGTGTCAGATAAACCTCTATTGCATGAAAAAGAATCTCTCCCACCACATTATTTAAATTTTACCTATACAGACATTTTTTCCGTTCTACGCCCACGGGCTCCCCACCAGTAAAGCATTCTCGAAGGCATATCATTTTCAAGCAAATAGACATTTAACATTCTGTTGAAAACTTCTCTGAAAGTTTTTTATGGAAAGTTGTGGGGAATTGTGGGGAATTTCATACTTTTACGGTCGCTTATTATAATAAGGTAATGATACGTTTTTTAGGAAATATTGAAGCCAGGGCGGACGCCAAAGGAAGGGTGTTCATACCCGCCACCTTCAGGAAGCAATTACAAGCCGCTTCCGAAGAGAGGCTTATTATGCGTAAAGACGTATTTCAAGACTGTTTAACCCTATACCCCGAGAGCGTGTGGAACGAGGAGTTGAACGAGCTACGTAGTAGACTTAACAAATGGAATAGCAAACACCAACTTATTTTCAGGCAATTCGTGAGCGACGTTGAAATAGTGACACCTGATAGCAACGGGCGCATATTAATTCCGAAACGGTATTTACAGATTTGCAGTATCCATGGGGATATTCGCTTTATCGGCATCGATAACAAGATAGAGATCTGGGCGAAAGAACGGGCAGAACAGCCTTTCATGTCACCCGAAGAGTTCGGTGCAGCATTAGAAGAAATTATGAACGATGATAATAGACAAGATGGAGAAAGATGAATTGACATATCACGTACCTGTATTGCTGAAAGAAAGCGTTGACGGTATGAATATCCAACCGGATGGAACGTATGTAGACGTTACATTCGGAGGAGCGGGACATTCGCGCGAGATCCTTTCACGGCTCGGAGAAGGCGGACGTTTGCTAGGATTCGACCAGGACGAGGACGCTGAACGGAACATTGTCAACGATACTCATTTCATCTTCGTGCGCAGTAACTTCCGCTATCTGCACAACTTCCTGCGTTATCACGACATCGAACAGGTAGACGCGATCCTGGCCGACCTCGGCGTATCTTCCCATCATTTCGATGATAGCGAACGTGGCTTCTCCTTCCGTTTTGACGGGGCACTGGATATGCGTATGAACAAGCGTGCCGGTATGACAGCAGCAGATATCGTGAATACTTATGATGAAGAACGTCTTGCAAACATCCTCTACCTGTACGGGGAACTAAAGAATAGCCGCAAACTGGCTTCTGTCATCGTTAAAGCCAGAAGCGGACAGAATATCCGGACCATCGGTGAGTTTTTGGAAATCATCAAACCGCTTTTCGGTCGTGAACGCGAAAAGAAAGAGCTGGCAAAGGTGTTCCAGGCACTACGAATTGAAGTAAACCAAGAGATGGAGGCGTTGAAGGAGATGTTGCTGGCTGCTACGGAGGCATTAAAGCCGGGCGGCAGACTGGTAGTTATCACCTATCATTCGCTGGAAGACCGAATGGTGAAAAACATCATGAAGACAGGCAATGTAGAAGGAAAAGCGGAAACCGACTTCTTCGGCAATCTGCAAACGCCTTTCCGCCTTGTCAACAATAAGGTAATCGTTCCCGACGAGGCAGAAATAGAACGAAACCCGCGGTCGAGAAGCGCCAAATTACGAATTGCAGAAAAGAAATAAAAAGATATGGAAGAAGAAGTAGTAAACAAGAAAGCAGAAGAGGACAAGAAGAAAAAACGCACCTCTCTGAAGAGTATTCTGGGTGGAGACATTCTGGCTACCGATTTTTTCCGCCGTCAAACGAAGTTGCTGGTACTTATCATGGTATTCATCATCTTCTACATTCACAATCGTTATGCCAGTCAACAGCAACAGATCGAAATAGACCGGCTGAAAAAGGAATTGACAGACATTAAATACGATGCACTGACTCGCAGCTCAGAGCTGATGGAAAAGAGCCGCCAGTCACGCATTGAAGATTATATATCGAGTAAGGAAAGCGATTTGCAAACATCAACCAATCCTCCTTACCTTATTAAATAGATGATAGTGGATAGTTGATAAATGATAGTTAAGCGTTTAAAAGACAAATACTGTGGCAGTTAATAAAAAGAACATAATGACCCGTTACTTCTTCGTCATCCTGTTGATGGCGTTGATAGGAGTAGCTATTGTTGTAAAAGCAGGCATCACCATGTTTGCCGAACGACAATACTGGCAGGATGTGGCTGACCGTTTCGTAAAAGAGAATGTGACGGTAAAACCTAATCGTGGAAACATTATTTCTTCTGACGGTAAACTGATGGCCAGCTCTCTACCCGAGTACAGAATATATATGGACTTTATGTCCGGTGAAAAGGATGAAAAACGCAGGCAGAAAGATCAGGCACGCCGGGATTCCATCCTCAATGCCAATATGGATTCAATCTGTATCGGACTTCACAAGATATTCCCGGACAAGAGTGCGGCTCAATTCAAGGCACACCTCAAGAAAGGACGCCAGGCAAAAAGCCGCAATTATCTGATTTATCCGAAACGTATCTCCTATATACAATATAAAGAGGTAAAGAGACTGCCTGTATTCTGCTTGAACCGGTATAAAGGCGGATTCAAGGAACAAGCTTACAATCAGCGTAAGAAACCGTTCGGTTCACTGGCTGCCCGTACACTGGGAGATGTGTATGCAGACACAGCCAAAGGAGCGAGAAATGGTATCGAACTTGCTTTCGACACCATCCTGAAAGGGCGGGACGGATTGACACACCGTCAGAAGGTGATGAACAAATACCTGAACATTGTCGATGTGCCACCAGTTGATGGTTGCGATCTGATTAGTACTATCGATGTAGGTATGCAGGATATTTGCGAGAAGGCGTTGGTGGATAAGCTGAAAGAGCTGAATGCGAGCGTGGGTGTGGTGGTATTGATGGAGGTAAGTACCGGAGAAGTGAAAGCCATCGTCAACATGATGCAAGGCAAAGACGGTGAGTACTACGAAATGCGCAACAATGCTATTAGTGATATGCTCGAGCCGGGGTCTACTTTCAAAACGGCCTCTATCATGGTAGCTCTTGAAGACGGAAAGATCACGCCGGACTATGTGGTAGATACCGGCAACGGCCAGATGCCGATGTATGGACGTGTCATGAAAGACCATAACTGGCATCGCGGAGGATATGGAAAGCTGACTGTTACAGAAATTCTAGGGGTTTCGTCCAATGTGGGTACCTCTTATATTATAGACCATTTCTACAGCAGCAACCCGCAGAAATTTGTAGACGGGTTGAAACGGATGAGCATCGACCAGCCGTTACACCTGCAGATTGCGGGAGAAGGAAAACCGAATATACGCGGCCCGAAAGAACGTTATTTTGCAAAGACAACATTGCCGTGGATGAGTATCGGCTACGAGACACAGGTTCCACCGATCAATATTCTCACATTCTATAATGGGATAGCCAACAACGGAGTCACCGTGCGTCCGAAGTTTGTCAAAGCTGCCATGAAGGACGGGGAAGTAGTGAAAGAATATCCGACAGAGGTAATCAATCCCAAGATTTGTTCGGATAAGACTTTGGCACAGATCCGTGAGATTCTCCGAAAAGTGGTTGGTGAAGGACTTGCCAAACCTGCGGGAAGCAAGCAGTTCCACGTTTCAGGAAAAACAGGAACGGCGCAGATTTCACAGGGAGCAGCCGGATACAAAACGGGAAGAACAAATTATCTGGTTAGTTTCTGCGGGTATTTCCCGTCAGAAGCACCTAAATATAGCATGATTGTCTCTATCCAGAAACCGGGATTACCGGCTTCGGGAGGTTTAATGGCAGGTAGTGTGTTCAGCAAGATTGCAGAAAGGGTGTATGCCAAAGACTTGCGGTTACCGCTGACCAATGCGATTGATACTAATTCCGTAGTCATTCCGAATGTAAAAGCCGGAGAGATGCGCGAAGCGCAACGAGTATTGGAAGAGCTGCAGATTAACGTACAAGGCAAAATCGCTGATTCGGGCAAAGAGGTTTGGGGAAATACCCATTCTGCCCCACAAGCTGTGGTTCTTGAGAGCCGGAGCAATATGCAGAATTTTGTACCGAGTGTGATAGGTATGGGAGCGAAAGACGCTGTGTACTTGTTGGAAAGCAAAGGATTGAAAGTCAATCTGGTCGGCGTAGGCAAAGTAAAAAGCCAGTCGATAGCCAACGGAACGATTGTCAAGAAGGGACAGACGGTGACGCTTACGCTTAATTAAAAATTAAAGATTAAAAATTGAATA
>DXOJ01000842.1:17036-25238 GCA_019412865.1 Bacteroides sp.
GAGTGATGTTATTAAATGAGTTACTGAAAGCAATCCAACCGGTAGAGGTAGCCGGAGATTCAAACATAGAAATCACCGGTGTCAACATCGACTCCCGTCTAGTGGAAGCCGGACAGCTATTCATGGCAATGCGTGGCACACAAGCCGATGGGCATGCTTATATACCTGCTGCCATCGCAAAAGGAGCAATCGCCATCCTTTGCGAGGATATGCCGGAAGAACCTGTAGCGGGGATCACCTATGTACGAGTAAAAGACAGCGAAGATGCGGTAGGAAAGATTGCCACTACCTTCTACGGAGACCCGACTTCCAAGTTGGAACTGGTCGGCGTTACCGGGACGAACGGAAAAACAACGGTCGCTACCTTATTATATAATACATTCCGTTATTTCGGCTATAAGGTGGGATTGATTTCTACCGTTTGCAATTACATCGATGATGAACCGATTCCGACAGAACATACTACTCCTGATCCAATCACGTTGAACTGTTTGTTGGGACGGATGGCAGATGAAGGATGCAAATATGTGTTCATGGAAGTCAGCTCCCACTCGATCGCACAGAAACGTATCAGTGGATTAAAGTTTGCAGGAGGGATCTTTACCAATCTGACCCGCGACCATCTCGACTATCATAAAACAGTAGAAAACTATTTGAAAGCGAAGAAAAAGTTCTTTGACGATCTGCCGAAAAATGCATTCAGCCTGACCAATCTGGACGATAAAAACGGATTGGTAATGACGCAGAACACACGTTCGAAGGTCTATACTTATTCATTGAGAAGTCTTAGCGACTTTAAAGGACGGGTATTGGAGTCTCATTTCGAAGGAATGCTGCTCGACTTCAACAATCATGAACTGGCAGTTCAGTTTATCGGAAAGTTCAATGCTTCCAATTTGTTGGCGGTATTCGGGGCGGCAGTTCTGTTAGGCAAGAAAGAGGAAGAGGTGCTTGTAGCTCTTAGCACACTTCATCCGGTAGCCGGACGCTTCGATGCAGTCCGCTCACCGCAGGGAATTACGGCGATTGTTGATTATGCACATACCCCGGATGCTCTCATTAATGTACTGAACGCTATTCATGGAGTGCTTGAAGGAAAAGGAAAAGTGATTACTGTGGTAGGCGCCGGCGGCAATCGCGACAAGGGAAAACGCCCCATCATGGCAAAGGAAGCTGCCAAAGCGAGTGACCGCGTCATCATCACTTCCGACAATCCGCGCTTTGAAGAGCCGCAAGACATCATCAATGACATGCTTGCCGGACTGGATGCGGAAGATATGAAGAAAACACTAAGCATTGCCGACCGTAAAGAAGCAATTCGCACGGCTTGCATGCTGGCGGAGAAAGGAGATGTAATTCTCGTTGCCGGAAAAGGACATGAGAATTACCAGGAGATAAAAGGAGTGAAACATCATTTTGATGACAAAGAAGTACTCAAAGAAATTTTTAAATAATGAATAGACTGTGCTAATATGCCGACCGGCTTCGTTATCTATCCGACAGCAACCGGCATAACAACACATCAATAAATTGGCAAATTATTTATGTTATACTATCTATTTGAATGGCTACATAAGCTCAATTTTCCAGGAGCGGGAATGTTCGGATATACTTCATTCCGTGCTTTGATGGCGGTTATCCTCGCATTACTTATTTCAAGTATCTGGGGAGATAAGTTCATCAACCTACTCAAAAGGAAACAAATCACAGAAACGCAGCGTGATGCTAAAACCGACCCGTTCGGCGTCAATAAAGTAGGCGTGCCGAGCATGGGAGGTGTCATCATCATTGTAGCCATCCTGATCCCATGTTTATTGTTAGGTAAACTGCATAACATATACATGATACTGATGCTGATCACTACCGTATGGTTGGGATCGCTCGGATTCGCAGACGACTATATCAAAATCTTCAAAAGAGACAAAGAGGGTTTGCATGGCAAGTTCAAGATTATCGGTCAGGTCGGTTTAGGTTTAATTGTCGGAATGACCTTGTATTTAAGTCCGGACGTAGTGATCCGTGAGAATATCGAAGTGCATAATCCGGGACGGGAGATGGAAGTGATACACGGAACGAATGATCTGAAATCTACCCAGACAACGATTCCTTTTTTCAAGAGCAACAACCTTGATTATGCTGATCTGGTTTCGTTCATGGGAGAACATGCGCAAACAGCCGGATGGATATTGTTCGTCATTGTCACAATCATTGTGGTTACCGCCGTATCAAACGGCGCCAATCTGAATGACGGTATGGACGGAATGGCAGCCGGGAACTCGGCAATTATCGGTGCAACGTTGGGGGTACTGGCCTATGTATCATCGCATATCGAATTTGCAGGCTACCTGAACATCATGTATATTCCGGGCTCGGAAGAACTCGTAATCTATATCTGCGCCTTTATCGGTGCACTGATAGGTTTCTTATGGTACAACGCCTATCCGGCACAAGTATTTATGGGAGATACAGGCAGTCTTACTATTGGCGGTATTATCGCAGTGTTTGCCATCATCATCCACAAAGAGTTGCTGATACCGATTCTTTGCGGTGTATTCCTGGTAGAAAACCTGTCGGTAATCCTGCAACGGGCTTATTATAAGGCGGGAAAACGAAAAGGTGTGAAACAGCGATTGTTCAAGCGTACACCGATTCACGATCACTTCCGCACTTCGATGAGCCTGATTGAACCGGGATGCACGGTGAAATTCACCAAACCCGACCAACTGTTTCATGAATCAAAGATTACCGTCCGTTTCTGGATTGTAACGATTGTATTGGCAGCAATAACGATTATAACGCTTAAAATAAGATAACCGGCAAGGTGCCGGAGCCAAGTTTCCATACGGGAAACAAGTTTTATAGATAGAGAGTATTAACCCGATTATTAACTTTTAAAGATGTGCACAGCTAATAGATAAATCAATCAATTAGAAAATAAGGGCACATTATTGTAGATGAAAAGAATAGTAATTTTAGGAGCTGGCGAAAGCGGCGCAGGTGCAGCCGTACTCGCTAAAGTCAAAGGATTTGAGACGTTTGTTTCGGACATGTCCGCTATCAAGGACAAGTATAAGGAACTTCTCGACAGCCATCAGATTGCCTGGGAAGAAGGACACCATACCGAAGAACTCATTCTGAATGCCGACGAGGTAATCAAAAGCCCCGGTATCCCGAATGATGCCCCGATCATCCTGAAACTGAAAGCTCAAGGCACACCGGTGATCTCCGAGATAGAGTTTGCCGGACGCTATACTGATGCCAAAATGATCTGTATTACAGGTTCTAACGGGAAGACCACAACGACTTCCCTGATCTACCATATTTTCAAAAGCGCAGGTCTGAACGTAGGTTTGGCAGGCAACATCGGCAAAAGCCTTGCTTTGCAGGTAGCCGAAGATTACCACGATTACTATATTATCGAACTTAGCTCTTTCCAGCTGGATAATATGTATAACTTCCGTGCGAACATCGCCGTATTGATGAACATCACTCCGGACCATCTTGATCGCTACGACCATTGTATGCAGAATTACATCGACGCTAAATTCCGCATCACCCAAAACCAAACACCGGACGATGCTTTCATCTTCTGGAACGATGACCCTATCATCAGACAGGAACTGGCAAAACATGGTCTGAAAGCTCACTTGTATCCTTTTGCCGCTGTAAAAGAGGATGGAGCGATTGCATACGTAGAAGATCACGAAGTGAAAATCACCGAACCGATTGCCTTCAACATGGAGCAAGAGGAACTGGCCCTGACAGGACAACACAACCTGTACAACTCTTTAGCCGCCGGTATCTCGGCAAACCTTGCCGGCATCGCCAAAGAAAACATCCGGAAAGCCCTCTCCGATTTCAAGGGAGTGGAACATCGGTTGGAAAAGGTGGCACGTGTGCGCGGAATTGATTTTATTAACGACTCTAAAGCCACGAATGTCAACTCCTGCTGGTATGCCCTGCAAAGCATGACTACCAAAACGGTATTGATTCTCGGTGGTAAAGATAAAGGAAACGACTATACTGAAATTGAAGACTTGGTACGCGAAAAGTGTTCAGCACTGGTATATCTGGGACTTCATAACGAAAAGCTTCACGAATTCTTCGACCGTTTCGGTCTGCCGGTAGCCGATGTGCAAACCGGCATGAAAGATGCCGTAGAAGCAGCCTATAAACTGGCAAAGAAAGGTGAAGCGGTATTATTAAGTCCTTGCTGCGCTTCTTTCGACCTCTTCAAGAGTTACGAAGACCGTGGCGACCAATTTAAAGAATGTGTCCGTGCCCTTTAATTTCTAATTATTAATTTTTAAATTCTGCAAGATTGGATTTATTAAAGAACATATTCAAAGGTGACAAGGTAATCTGGATTATCTTCCTCTGTCTCTGCCTCATCTCGATCATCGAGGTGTTTTCGGCAGCGTCGACGCTGACTTACAAAAGTGGCGACCATTGGGGGCCGATTACGCAACACTCCATCATCCTGATGGTGGGAGCTGTGGTAGTCGTATTTCTGCATAATGTTCCCTACAAATGGTTCCAGGTATTTCCGGTCTTTCTATATCCGGCATCTCTGGTTCTACTGGCATTTGTCACGCTGATGGGTATCATCACAGGCGACCGTGTCAACGGGGCCGCCCGTTGGATGACCTTTATGGGATTGCAATTCCAGCCATCGGAATTGGCAAAGATGGCAGTAATCATTGCCGTCTCATTCATCCTGTCCAAAAGGCAGGACGAATATGGGGCCAATCCGAATGCCTTTAAATATATCATGATCCTCACCGGACTGGTATTCCTGCTCATCGCACCGGAAAACCTTTCAACAGCAATGCTGCTGTTCGGAGTGGTATGTATGATGATGTTTATCGGACGGGTATCAGCGAAAAAGCTATTCGGAATGTTAGGTATATTGGCACTAGTGGGCGGTGTTGCTGTCGGTATACTGATGGCTATTCCCGCCAAGACATTGCATAACACTCCGGGACTGCACCGTTTCGAAACGTGGCAGAATCGTGTTTCCGGCTTCTTTGAGAAGGAAGAAGTGCCTGCTGCCAAATTTGATATTGACAAAGACGCACAGATTGCACACGCGCGAATCGCCATTGCAACCAGCCATGTAGTAGGCAAAGGTCCGGGAAACTCGATACAACGTGACTTCCTTAGCCAGGCATTCTCCGATTTTATCTTCGCAATTGTGATTGAAGAAATGGGACTGGTAGGAGGAATATTTGTGGTGTTCCTCTATTTATGGTTGCTGATGCGAGCCGGACGAATCGCCCAGAAGTGCGAGCGAACCTTCCCCGCCTTTCTCGTCATGGGTATTGCGCTGTTGTTGGTATCACAGGCAATACTGAATATGATGGTTGCCGTCGGGTTATTCCCCGTCACAGGACAACCCCTGCCTCTGGTCAGCAAAGGAGGTACAAGTACGTTAATCAACTGCGCTTATATCGGAATGATATTAAGCGTGAGCCGATATACCGCTCATCTGGAAGAACAGAAAGCGCACGATGCACAGATCCAACTGCAAATAGAGGCGGATGCCGCAGCCAATTCGGAAGCACAGGCCGCAGCCGAACCGACAGCGCAGATTCTGAACAGCGACGCCAAATTTGAAGATGAGCATGATAGCAGAAACAATGAACGGTAAATGTTGAGAAAGGACAGAAGAAAACAGAATGATGGAAAAAGAACTTAGAATTATCATCAGCGGTGGAGGAACAGGAGGACATATCTTTCCTGCCGTCTCTATCGCAAACGCTATAATAGAGCTACGCCCCGACGCAGAAATTCTCTTTGTAGGCGCTGAAGGACGTATGGAAATGCAACGGGTTCCCGATGCAGGCTACCGGATTATCGGACTTCCGATAGCCGGATTCGACCGCAAACATTTATGGAAAAATGTATCCGTATTGATTAAACTGATGCGCAGCCAATGGAAAGCGCGCAAAGTAATCAAAAACTTCCGCCCGCAAGTGGCGGTAGGTGTAGGCGGATATGCAAGCGGGCCAACACTAAAGACTGCCGGAATGATGGGAGTCCCCACATTAATCCAGGAGCAAAACTCGTATGCCGGAGTAACTAATAAACTCCTGGCACAGAAAGCTCGTAAGATTTGTGTAGCTTATGACGGAATGGAAAAGTTCTTCCCCGCCGACAAGATCATCATGACGGGTAATCCCGTCCGCCAGAACCTGACAAAGGATATGCCGTCAAAAGAAGAAGCGCTAGGTTCTTTCCACTTACAGCCCGGCAAAAAGACAATCCTGATTGTAGGTGGCAGCTTGGGTGCACGCACCATCAACAATACGCTGACAGCCGGTCTGGCAATTATCAAAGAAAACACGGACGTGCAATTCATCTGGCAAACGGGCAAATACTATTACCCGCAAGTGACAGAAGCCGTAAAAGCGGCAGGAGCACTTCCGAATTTATATGTAACGGATTTCATCAAAGATATGGCAGCCGCTTATGCTGCCGCCGATCTGGTCATTTCCCGTGCGGGAGCAGGTTCCATTTCTGAATTCTGCCTGCTGCACAAACCTGTTATCTTAGTGCCCTCGCCCAACGTGGCGGAAGATCACCAAACGAAGAACGCCTTGGCGTTGGTGAACAAGCAGGCAGCTATCTACGTCAAAGACAGTGAAGCGGCAACCACTTTGATGGACGTAGCCCTGTCCACTGTCAACGACGAGCAGAAATTGAAAGAACTAACAGAGAATATCGCCAAACTGGCTTTACCCGATTCAGCGAGAATCATCGCACAAGAGGTCATTAAGCTGGCGGAAGCAAAGAACTGATAAATAGACGATCGGATTACGCAGATTGAAGTAACGGCACAATGCCCGTATCAAACAACGTGATCCGCACTAAAATAAAAAGACAGAAGAAATGAATATAGAAACGATAAAATCAGTCTATTTCGTAGGTGCCGGCGGCATCGGTATGAGTGCACTTGTACGCTACTTCCTTTTCAAAGGAAAGGTAGTGGCAGGATATGACCGTACTCCTACTCCATTGACTGAAACGCTGATCGCCGAAGGCGCACAAATACATTATGAAGAAAACGTCGACCTGATTCCCGAAACCTGCAAAGACAAGGAAAGTACGTTAGTCATATACACTCCGGCCGTTCCGCAGGAACACGAAGAACTCGTTTATTTCCGTAACAACGGATTCGAAATACAGAAACGCGCCCAAGTATTGGGAACAATTACCCACTCGAGCAAAGGTCTGTGTGTGGCAGGCACTCACGGGAAAACAACCACATCGACTATGACAGCCCATCTGTTCCACCAGTCGCACGTGGAATGTACCGCTTTTCTCGGAGGAATCTCAAAGAATTACGGCACCAACCTGCTGCTCTCTCAAGCAAGCCCTTACACAGTGATTGAAGCGGATGAATTCGACCGTTCTTTCCACTGGCTGTCGCCTTATATGTCGGTAATCACGTCTACCGACCCCGATCATCTGGACATCTACGGAACAGAGCAAGCCTACCTGGAAAGTTTCGAACATTACACCACGCTAATCCAACCGGGTGGCGCACTGATTATCCGCAAAGGCATCTCCCTGCAACCCAAAGTGCAGCCGGGGGTTCGTGTCTACACTTACTCACGTGACGAAGGCGACTTCCATGCAGAAAACATCCGCATCGGAAACGGAGAGATATTCATCGACTTTGTTGCTCCGGACACCCGTATCAACGACATCCAACTGGGAATTCCGGTAAGTATCAACATAGAAAATGGCGTAGCCGCCATGGCATTGGCACACCTCAACGGGGTGACCGATGAAGAGATAAAAAGAGGTATGGCAAGTTTCCGCGGAGTAGACCGCCGGTTCGACTTCAAACTCAAGAACGACCGGATTGTCTTTCTAAGTGACTACGCACACCATCCCTCTGAAATCAAACAGAGCGTGCTGTCTATGCGCGAACTTTACAAGGACAAGAAGATCACAGCCATCTTCCAGCCTCATCTCTATACCCGTACCCGCGACTTCTATCAGGACTTTGCCGATAGCCTGTCGCTACTCGACGAGGTGATTCTGGTAGACATCTACCCGGCACGTGAAGCACCAATCCCGGGCGTCACCAGCAAACTGATTTATGATAATCTCCGTCCGGGTATCGAAAAAAGTATGTGCAAAAAGGAAGAGATACTGAACATTCTGAAAGATAAAAACATTGAAGTATTAATA